>NZ_LZMO01000295.1:0-35893 GCF_001665715.1 Gordonia sp. 852002-10350_SCH5691597 | reverse complement strand
TTGAGTTGCCTACGCAGAGTTGCGGGGAAGGCGGGCAGGTGTGCTGCCAGTGCGGGCGACGACGGCGCGCCACCCGGAATGCGAAATCCCTTGCGGTCCCACGGTTGTGTGGCGTCGGGGTTGTCTTTGATCCAGGCACGCGCTGCGTCGAACATCTCTTCCCGGGTGGAGACGACCTCGTCGATCACCCCGACCTGTAACGCCTTGCGCGGCTTCATCCGCTGCCCTTGGCCGACCACGTTGAGCATCGCGTCGACAACTCCGAGCATGCGCACGACGCGCGTCACGCCGCCGGCGCCGGGCAGTACCCCGAACGTGACCTCGGGGAGGCCGAGCAGACTTCCTCTGGCGTCCAGGGCAATTCGACGATGCGCCGCCAACGCGACCTCGAATCCGCCTCCGAGTGCTGTGCCGTTGATCGCCGCGACCACGGGCCTGCCGAGGGTTTCGAGTCGGCGGAACGTCTCCTTGTAGTGGTCGAGTCCCGCCGAGATGGCTTCGATGTCATCGGGCCCGGCGGTCATCAGCAGGTTGAGGTCGCCGCCGGCGAAGAACGTGTCCTTGCCCGACGCGATGATCACGCCGGTGATCGAATCCTTCTCACGCTCAAGGCGTTCGACGACGCTCCGCAGAGCCGCGGCCATGTCGTCGGTCATCGTGTTGGTCGACTGGGTCTTGTCGTCGATGGTGACCGTGACGATGCGGTCCGCATCGACGTCCCAACCGATGATGCCGGACGTGTGAGTGGTGAAGTCGGTCAAGGGTTTCGCCTTCGTGAGTGTGTGAATCAGATCGCTGGCCGAGCTAGAGAGTGCAGAGTCAGAGGCTGCGCGCGATGAGGTCTTTCATGACCTCGTTGGCTCCCGCGTAGATCTTCGCGATGCGCCCGTCGACGAAGAGCCGCGCGATCGGGTACTCCTCCATGTAGCCGTAGCCGCCGTGCAACTGTAGGCAGCGGTCGACGACCTGCGTCTGCTGCTCCGAACACCACAGCTTGATCATGGCGGCGCCCTTGACGTCGAGTTCGCCGCGCACGTGCTTGTCGATGGCATCGTTGACGAAGGCGCGCATCACCTCGACGGTGGTGGCGATGTCGGCGAGCTCGAAGCGCGTATTCTGCAGTGCGAAAAGCGGTTTACCGAAGGCGTGACGCTCACGCACATACTCGAGCGTAAGCTCGTACGCTGCCTCGACAACGCCGAGCGCAGCGACGCCGACGATCAGCCGCTCCTGCGGGAGTTGCTGCATCAGTTGGACGAAGCCGGTGCCCTCCGTGCCGCCGAGCAGATGTGTCGCGGGCACGCGGAGGCCGTCGAAGAAGAGCTCTGTGGTGTCCTGGCCCTTCTGGCCGATCTTCTTGAGCTTGCGTCCACGCTCGAAACCCGGTGGGTTGTCGCCGACTTCGGCGACCAGCAGTGAGACGCCCTTGGCGCCGAGCTCCGGGTCGGTCTTGGCCGCGATGATCAGCAGGTCACATGTGGCGCCGTTGGAGATGAAAGTCTTTGCGCCCGTGATGACGTACTCGTCGCCGTCCCGCACCGCACGGGTGCTGATGGCCTGCAGATCCGACCCGGTACCGGGCTCGGTCATGGCGATGGCACCGATCCACTCACCCGAGACGAGCTTGGGAATCCACCGCTTCTTCTGTTCCTCGTTCGCGTACGAGAGCAGGTAGTGGGGAACGATCCCGGAGTGCACGCCGAGTTGCATGGAGAGGTCTGCCCCGCGGGCCTGCTCGCGGAAGAGTACGGCCTCGTGCGCGAATGTTGCTCCGCCACCGCCATATTCCTCGGGGATCGACATACCGAGCAGACCGAGTTCGCCCGCGCGACGGTAGAGCGCACGGTCGGGTTGACCGGCCGCAGCGAACTCCTCGTGGCGCGGCGCAACCTCTTTGGTGAAGAACTCGCGGGCGAGCGCGGTGAGGTCGGCGAGTTCGGTTGTCAGATCGTTTGTCATCGTGGTCTGCCTTCGTGGTGCTGGTCGGGAGCGCGTTCAGCGCTGATAGAGCGCGTCGATCTCGTCGGCATACTTTTTGGCGATCGGCGAACGCTTCAGCTTCATCGTGGGCGTGAGTTCGTCGCCACCCGGAGCCCAGTACGTCGGCAGCACCTGCCACGCGCGGATGTGTTCGACGCGACTGAGCCGCGAATTGGCCTGTGCTACTGCGTCTTCAATGGCGCCCAGGATCGTCGGGTGTAGTGCGAGCACTTCTGGTCGGGCGTCGACGATGCCTGCCTTCTGCGCGATTGCGACCACCGCATCGGGGTCGAGGGTGATCAGGGCCGACACGTACGGGCGGTTGTCGCCAATAGCGACGACGCTGCCGATCAGTGGACTGGCCGCAGTGAGCGCGCCCTCGATGTTCGACGGTGACATGTTCTTTCCGCCGGAGTTGATGATCAACTCCTTCTTCCTATCGACGATCGTCAGGAAGCCGTCAGCGTCGAGAGTCCCGATGTCACCGGTGTGCACCCAGCCGTCGGCGTCGAGTGTCTGGACGGTGCGTTCCGGGTCGTTGCGGTAGCCGCGCATCACACCGCCGCCGCGCACCATGACCTCACCGTCGGACGCGAGTGTCACCTCGGTGCCCGGAATGGCCGTACCGACGCTTCCGTACCGCGGTCGGGCGACCGGGTTGACCGTGGTGACCGCGGACGTCTCCGACATGCCCCACGCCTCCATCACCGGAATGCCCAGTGCGAGCATGAATTCCAGCGCCGCGACGTCGACCGGCGCGGCACCGGAGACTGCGGCGACGAGCGAGTCCATGCCGAGCTTTGCACGTAGCTTCGACAGCACAAGCTTGTCGGCGATCGCAGCGGCGACGGTATCGCGCAGGCCGAGTCGCCGCCCGCCGACCGTCGCCGCAGCCTTCTTCTTGCCTGCTGCGAGAGCCCACGCGGCCAGTGCGCCTTTGATTCCCGGCTCGGCGTCGAGCGTCGTCTCGATGCTGCCCTTGATCTTGTACCAGAGCATCGGAACGGCGACGAAGAACGTCGGATGAACCTCGCCAAGAGCCTCGACGAGTTGCTTGGTGTTGGCGAGGTCGGTGACCGTGATGCCGAAGTACATGGGCGCGTACTGGCAGATCCACCGGTTGATGAGGTGTGCGTCTGGCAGGTACGAGATGACGCGGCCGTCGGAGAGGTCGCCGATCACATCGGTGATCACCTCGAGTTGGTAGAGCAGGTTGGCGTGCGTGAGTTCGACGCCCTTGGGGTTGCCGGTGGTGCCGCTCGTGTAGATCAGCGTGAGCACGTCCGAGCGTTCAACCTGCTTGTAGGCGGCGTCGAAGTCGAAGTCGGCCGGTGCGGGCGCGGCGATCAGTTCGGCGAGTGTGGTCACGCCCGCCGTGCCGTTCGGCGCGTCGACGACCACGACGTCTGCTGAGCCGTCACCCGCCTCGACGATCCTCTCGAGGAATTGCGTCTCGGTGATCACGACCGACGGCTCGGCGTTGTGGAAGAGGTAAGCGATCTGCGGGGCGGCGTTGGTGTTGTAGACCGAGAACGTCACGGCGCCGAGGTGCATCGCCGCGGCGTCGACGATGTGGAACTCGGGTCGGTTGGTGAGCATGATGCCGACGGTGTCGCCGCGCGTGACCCCGAGGGCGGCGAGTCCCGCGGCCACCGCACGTACGCGCTGACCGTACTGCGCCCAGGTCAACGACGTCGCGCCGTCAGCGGTGCGAATGGCCACCTGATCTGCATGGTCGACCACACGCCGCTGAAAATGCGTGCACAGGGTGTCTTGCTTCGGGGTACCGGTCATCGTCGTCCTCACTCTATTGGCGTCGCGCCAATAATCATCGAGGCTCATTGGCGGGATGTCAATAAGCAGGTCGACGCTGCGGTGGCCCTGCCTCGCGTCGCGGTGTAGACCGATCTCATGCAGACACCACGCGCCGGATCGTCACGCGACTACGACACCGTCGTCGTCGGCGCGGGAATCGCCGGTTTGACCACCGCCCGACTACTCGCAGGCGCGGGCAGGCGGGTCACCGTCCTCGAAGCCCGCGACCGAATCGGCGGACGCGTGCACAGCGATCGATCGGGTGACACAGTGACCGATCGTGGCGCCTCGTGGATTCACGGGATCAACGACGCCCCGCTGCACGCCGTCACCGAGGCCTTCGGCATGCGCACCGTCGAATTCACGGTCGGCAGCTACCAACCCGACAGTCGGCCGATCGCCTATTACGACCCCGACGGCAGACGACTCGACGACGACGCCGTTGCCGCCTTCGCTGCCGACGTCCATGCCTTCGACGACGCATTGCCGATGTTCGTCGCAAAGATCGGCGCCGGAGTGTCGTATGGCGAGGCGACGGAAGCGGCGCTCACAGCTCTCGGTTGGGATGAGGCACGCGCGCAACGTGTTCGGGAGTTTGCACGCCACCGCACCGAGGAGCAGTACGGCGTGTGGATCGACGAGCTCGATGCCCACGGACTCGACGATGACGAGACTGACGGCGACGAAGTCGTGTTTCCCGACGGCTACGACCAGCTCGCCACCCACCTGGCAGACGGCCTCTCGGTGACGCTCAATCGCGCTGTCGCCCACATCCGTTGGGATGAGGACGGCGTCACCGTGATCGATGCCGCTGACGAGGAGACGTCAGCCGCACGCGTCGTCGTGACGGTACCCGTCGGTGTGCTCAAATCCGGCACGCTTTCCTTTGATCCGCCCCTATCGGAACCTGTTGCGGGAGCATTGGATCGGCTGGAGATGAACGCTTTCGAGAAGGTGTTCCTGCGGTTCGGGTCGAGGTTCTGGGATGACGGGGTGTATGCGATTCGCCGACAGGGACCGGCCGCCCAGTGGTGGCACTCGTGGTACGACCTCTCGGCCCTTCACGGCGCGCCGACGCTACTCACCTTTGCCGCCGGCCCTTGTGCCCGCGCGGTGCGCGAGTGGAGCGACGAGGAGATCGCGACGTCGGTCCTGGATTCGCTGCGCGAGATCTATGGCGACGTGGTGCCCGAGCCGACTCGCATCGACGTAACCCGTTGGCAGGATGACCCTTTCGCGCACGGGTCCTACGCGTACATGACCGTCGGCTCGACCACCGCCGACCACGACGTGCTGGCGACACCGGTGGGCGGGGGCGTCGTGCATCTGGCGGGCGAGGCCACGTGGACCGACGACCCGGCAACGGTCACCGCGGCTCTCGAGTCGGGACGCAGAGCGGCGTCGAACATTCTCGGGCGCGACGTGCAGGTAGCCGAACTATGGTCGCGCTGAATACCTCTCAGTGATCTGACGGCAGGTCGACGTGGATGGCCACGCGCACTTCGTCGTCGACCTTGAGCGCACCCATCATCATCGAGTACGGCTTCAGCCCGAAGTCGCGGTGGGAGACTGTGGTTTCGATTGTGGCGGTGCGCTTCCCGTCGACATCGGCCACCTCGACGGCGAGCGGATGCTGACGTTGCTTGCCGTTGATCGACAGCGTCCCGTCCAGTCGATAGCCCGCCTCGATGGTCGCGATAGACGCGGCGTCGTAGGTGATCGTCGGCGACTTCGACGCGTTGAGCGACTTGAGTGCATTGGTTCTGGCGAGGGACTTTTCCGGTCCGGTCAGCGGCGTGACCCCGCCCTCACCCGAGACGACGGTCAGCGAGTCCACGTCGACCGAGGCGGACACGTCGGACGGCACGCCGTCGCTGAGGGTGACCGTCGCCGACCACTGCTGCATCTCGATGGTTAAACGATGGCCTGTTCGCGATGCCGGACCGGTCACACCGGTGTGAAGGGTCAGCGTCCCGTTGGCCGGGCCGAATTGCCATGATTCCTGCGCCATTGCGCCTCCTCGAGTGTCGACGACCACCCTAGGCGCTTGCACTGTGCCAAGGTTCTTGCACTGTGCCAAGGTTGTCGATGTGACTGCATCGGAAAGCCAGGGAGTCGTGCGCGGGACGGCATCCGGATTCGACGCGTGGCTCGTGACGACGCCGCACGCCACCGCAGCGATCTCGATCTTCGGTGGGCAGGTGCTGTCCTACCGTCCGACGGAAGCCGACGACGTGCTGTGGGTGTCGCCCCTGGCCGCGACGCCGCCGACGCCCATACGTGGTGGCATTCCCATCTGCTGGCCGTACTTCGGGAAGGAGAACCAGACCGGCGACGTCCCGTCGCATGGTTACGCACGCACCGCGACATGGCAGGTCGTGGACACCGACATCCTTGCCGACGATGTGACTCAGCTGCGGCTCGCACCCCTGGGACTCGAGCGACTCACGCTGCGCCTGGAACTGACCGTGCGCGTGGGCGCGACGCTGGAGATAGGTGTGCGCACCACCAATCTCTCCGACGAGCCCGCGATTCTGACCGAGGCGCTGCACAACTACCTGCGGGTCTCGGATGCCACCGACGTGCACGTGGAGGGACTCTCGGGCAAGTCGTACGAGGACAAGTTCGACGACCTGCAGGTGAAGACGCAGGACGGCGACTGGCGCCTTCCCGACGACGTGCCGCGCAGCGACCGGCTCTACCCCGATGCGGGTGGAACCTACCGGCTGGTCGACCCGGGTTTTGGCCGGACCATCCGCGTGACCGGCGATCGCGCGCGGACCGCCGTCGTGTGGAACCCGGGAGCCGACGTCGCCTCCGACATGGCCGACGTCGGGCCGCACTGGCGCGAGTTCGTGTGCGTCGAGACGGCCAACGCCGGTCCGGATCTGATCACAGTCGCTGCGGGCGCGACCGTCGAGATGTGGCAGACGATCGCCCTGGAGTGAGGCTTTAGCTCTACGGCACCACGACTGCACGTCCACGCAGGTCGTTGGCCGCGAGCTTGCGGTACGCCGCAACGCCATCGTCGAGACTGAACCGCTCCACCGCGACGTCGAGGACGCCGTCGCGCGCGAGGTCGAGGACCTCGATCAGCTCCGCGCGGGCGCCCCAGTAGGGCGTGCGGACCGACACCTCGTAGGGCTGTGACCAGAAGCCGACACTCGCCGCAGCCTTGCCGTCGCCGAGTCCGACAATCGTGACGTCGCCCATCGTGCCGACGACACCCATCGCCGTATTGATCGTCGGCTGATATCCGACGAAGTCGAAAACGGCTGTTGCGCCGTCTTTTCCGGTGATCTTGCGGACGTTCTCGACGGCATCGGCGTCGCTCAGTACTGCCTCGTGCGCACCGACCTGCTTGGCGAAGTCGAGCTTCTCCTGCGTGACGTCGAGGGCGATGACCCGCGCGGGGGTGAGGTGCCGCAACATCTGGATGGCGACGTGCCCCAAGCCGCCCGAGCCGATCACGACGGCGGTCGAGCCGCCGAGAAGCTTGCTCAACGACGGCTTGATCGCGTGGTAGGGCGTGAGGCCGGCGTCGGTGAGGGGCACCGTGGTGACGGGATCGAGGTCGCCGATGGGAACGAGGTGCCGCGGGTCGTCGACGACGACGTACTCGGCCATGGCGCCGTCGTGTCCCAGGCCGGGCGGCGTGATCTGCAGGTCGGCTGCCCGCGAGCAGTAGTTCTCGAGGCCCTGCGAACAGAAGTGGCACACTCCGCAACCCCACGGCCCGTAGATGGCGACCGCCGTACCCTCACTGACCGTCGAAACCCCTTGTCCCAGTTCGGCGATCACACCGACACCCTCGTGGCCGAGGGTCATCGGGAGCGGGTAAGGGAATGCGCCTTCCGGCGCGTTCAACACGAAGTCGTCGGAGTGGCACGCGCCAGCCGCGGTGACCTTGACGAGAACCTGACCTGGACCCGGCGTGGGCTTCGGAACGTCGCGGAGCTCGGGTTCGGCTCCGGATTTGACCATCTGGACGGCCTTCATCGGTGAACTGCCTTTCGGATCGGTGTACTCCCCGACCCCTCCCTGACCTCAGGTCTACTCTTCCATCACGAACTGTGCATATAAGGGGTGGCCGCACGGCGTGCGGGGCTCGTCGCGGGAGCGAGCACTCCGAGCGGACACGCGGCCAGCCGAGCGCGATCGCGCGTCGCCGAACTCATCGACCACCGACTGCGCAGCCACGCGGTCACTGCCACGGCCGTGCCTCTGCGCGCTCGGCCTGCCCGCACCACGACGTCACCGCGCTGGCGATGTAGTCGCACGATGCCCTGTCCGAGAACAACTTCGACGTGATCGACGGTGCGGGCAGCCCGCCGCTCATTGTCAGGTGATACCAACTGTCGGCGCACACCTGGCCGAACCAGTGCTTGAAGATGACCGGTTCCGTCGGCTCGATTCCCGGGGTGCAGACCACCAGGACGCGGTCGACGTCGGTGTCGAGCACGAGGTCGGTCAACGAGGAGACCACGACGTTGCGCAGTGCCCGCGTGGGGCGGGCCAGCGTGTCGAGTCCGAAGCGCGACGTCGACCTCCTGATCGAACCTCCGTCGACCAGGATCAATCCGATCCGGGACTCCGGTGACGGCTCGGCGTCGACGTGCACTCCGTTGTCGCGCAATGCCGCTGCGATGTCGGGGTTGATCGGCCCGAACGTACGGACGGCGACGTGGTGACGCGAGAGTCGCGCGGCACGTTCCATCGCGATGGTCATGAGATCTCCTCCTGGTCTGCGGTACAGCGTGATGTGGGATGAGTTGCGGATCGCGCGGGTCATCGGCGTGCCATTCTCGGGAATCGACGGCGTCGCGGTGGGATGGAGTCGTAAACGCGCTGCCAGATGAGCTCGTGCTCAACAGGATTGATCACTCCTCGCTCCAATAGCCGGTCAGCGGAACGCAGTTCGGCAAGAGTGTCGGCGATCGACTTGGGAGTCGGCATTCCCGCGGGGACGTCGTATCCCGGAATGGTGGTCAGGTCGATGGTGCGTACGGCGCCGGGCAGCGTTCCCGCGGTGCGTCGCGCGACCACACCCGAAACCACCAACACGGCGGTGGCCACTACGAGGACCGTCGTACCCGACGCGCCGAGGGAACTGAGACCGACGGCCACGGCCAGCCACGCGACGAGGCCCCAGACCGGCCAGCCGCGCCAGAGGCGCAGACGTCGACGCTGCATCGAACTGATTCCGGGTGGGAAGACAACCAGGCGGTAGCGGCACACGCCGTAGCGACCGGCGCCCGCGCTGAACGATCCCCACACCGCGGGGCCCTCGGCGAGCCGGTCGATGATCGCGGAACCCGTTGTTTCCGTGCCCCATCGCCCCGTACTCACTCGCCCCCTACCCGATCGCCCCGTACCCAATCGATCGGAGCCGTGTGAACTCATCGTCGTCATTCCGATAGTGCTACGCCGCGCGATCGGCGTCGGGAAGTGTCTTGACTGGTCTTTGACGAGACTTTGACGCGGCGTCGACGGCCTTGACGCGAAGCTGACAGTCGAGATGCTGACAGTCGGGTTGCTGGCGGTCGGGTTGCTGGCGGTGGGCACGCGTGAGACCGCCCCGGAGTCGTCGAGTGACGCCGGGGCGGTCGGGGGGATTGTTGACGGGCGGGTTGCTGACGGGTGGAGTGCGGATTATCCGGCGACCCGGTTGAAGGGGTCGTGTTCGGCGATGAGCTTGTCGACGCGGGCTTCGTCGATGCGAGCGCGGACCGTGGTCAGTTCTTGGCGGTCGCGGACGACCTTCGCGAGCGTGAAGGTGCTGGAGGTGAGGAACAACAGCGTGATGGCGAGGAATCCACGCTGCCAGGGGTCGATCGGAAGGTAGAGGATGCCGACACACGCGGTGGCAAGGCTGACGGCGAAGGCGATGGCTGCCTGGAGGAAGAAGGCGGCGGTGGTGGCGGTCTGAGGAATTTCGTTGGAGGACGACATGTGACAACGGTCGCAGCAGCGGTAGGCGCAGCGGATGCGCAGAACTACGCAGTTGCCCTGAGTGTTCTGGCGTCTGGGTGTTCTGGGTCGTCTGAGTGTTCTGGGTCGTCAGGAGCCTGGGCGGTCAGGAGTCGGCCGCGTCGAGTGCGGCGCGGAGTGTCCGCACCACGCCGTTGTCGGTGTTCGATGGCGCGACGTAGCGCGCGGCGTCGAGGATGTCGCGGTGCGCGTTGGCAACCGCGTACGACCAGTCGGCGGTGCCGAGCATCCCGAGGTCGTTGAGGTAGTCACCGAAGACCATTGTCTGCGCCGGACTGATTCCGAGCCGACTCTGCACTGCCCGAACGGCTTGCGACTTGTCGACGCCGCGCGTCATCACGTCGAGCCAATGTTGCCCGGACACAACCACTTCGGCGTCGATCTGCAGTGCCGAGATCGCGGGGGCGGTGGAGTCTTCGATTCCGTCGAAGTCGTAGACCGCCACCTTGACCAGTTCGGCATCGATGGTGGCGAGGTCGTCGACGACGGTGTTCGCGTAGTAGTAGGGACGGATCTGTTCGAGGAACCGCTCATCGGACCGCTCGACGTAGGCGATCTCCGGGCTGCACAGCACGACTCCGATGTCGGCGCCGTCGGACTGCAGCGCCCGTGCGCGGGTGAGGACCGCGTCGGCGGTACTCGGGGCAAGCGGTTGTGACCGCAGGATCTCGTTCTGCCGCGCCACCACCGCACCGTTCTCGGCGATCACGATCAGCCCGGGTATCGCCTCCCCGAACTGGTGCAGCAGGGTCGCGGCCTGCCGTCCGCTGGCCGGACTGAACACGATGTCGCGGCTGGTCAGCTCGTCGAGCAGCGGCCAGAGGTCGTCGGGGATGTGCTTGGCGTCGTCGAGCAGGGTGCCGTCGAGGTCGGTGACGACGAGGCGCAGGTCGGCGGGGACGGGCGGAATCGTGGTGGACATCGTGCTCCATTGTGGCAGTTCGGTGTTGTCACAGTCAGGGACCGCGAATCCGGGCGGAACATTCTGTGGGTCCGGCCGCATCCAATCGGTACTTGCTCACGAGAAGCCACCGAGAGGAACCCGAGAACGTGAAGACCACAACGCTCCGCGCATCCGCCATCCGACGCATCATGCTTGCCCTCCTCGCGGGGATCGCGGCACTCCTTGCCACCGCGGGGGTCGCGTCGACCGCCCACGCCGATACCGATGGGCGCTACCCGTCGCTACCGATGCGCGGCGTCGACGGCGGCACGGGACCGGTCAAGGGCAGCAACTTCAGCGCGTCCGATCGTCCGTACGTCATCTCCGACGACTTCGCGGGCATCGAGTACACCTTCGGCATTCCCGGTGACTGGTCGTGCGGCGCCGGATCATCGGCTGTCTCGGCCACCGGCGAGGCAACATGTTTCGAGGAGAACACCTCGAAGACGACTGCGGCCGGCGGCCTGGTGGCCTACCAGAAGTGCGCCGCGACGCGGTGCACCACCACCGACGTCAAGCGCGTCACCTCTCAGGTGCGTGTGGACAGCGAATCGTGGCGATCCGTCGACGACACCACCTGGTACGCCGAGCAATCCGGCAGCATCAACGGTGTTCGCAAGGTTCGCGTCGCAGTCGCTCACGTGTTCCACACCGCCGACGGCGAGGCCGGCATCGCCTTCGCCCAGCTCGACGGCCCGCCGTCCAAGCGCGGCGAACTCCTCAAGATCATCAACAGCATTCGCGCCAACACTCCGCGATAACACCGCCGACGCCGAGCCCCGGCCTCCCCTGCGGGAGGTCGGGGCTTGGGGCCGTCACATCCGCGCGTACCGCACAGCTACATCCGCGCGTACCGCGCAGCTACATCCGCGCGTACCGCGCCATGACGAAGCAGTAGATGCCATACGCAGCAAGGCCTATCGCCGCCAGCACCAAGAAGAACTGTCCGGCCGGCCATCCCGCAACGGTTTTCACCGCACCGTCGATTCCGGTGGCTTTCGACGGGTCGGCCGTGATCGCCGCGACGATCACCAGAACTCCCGCTCCGACCAGTACAAGTCCTTTTGCCGTGTATCCCACGATGCCAGTGGCATTCACGACGGGATTGCTGTCGATGGTCAGATCGTCGAAGAACGACCTCGTCACACCCTTGTAGATGTGGTAAGCGCCGACAGCGATGATGACGATTCCGGCCACGACGAGCACGAACTTTCCGAAGCCCGAACCCATCAATCGCGCGCTCATGCCGGCGTTCTGCTGGCCACTCGACTGGCCGTGTCCCACAGCGAATTGCGCTGCCGTCCAGGCGAATGCGAAATAGACAACCGCGAGTGCACCCGCCTTCGCCCGGTCGAGCCAACCGTTGTCGTCGTCGGCCTTCGGATTGGCCGGGTGCGGACCGAGGATGACTTCGGCGATACGCCACAGCGCCATCGCCACGAAGGCGATCACCGCGAGCCACAAGGCAATTCGTCCACCGGCTGACGACGCGAAGATTCCCAGCGCCCCGGACTGGTCGGCGTTGCCCGCCTCGCCGAACGCGAGCCGCAGCACGATGTACGCGATCAACAGGTGCAGCAGACCGCTCACCACGTGCCCGCCGCGCGCAAGCGCCTCAAACCAACCGGAGTCTGTCGCTTCTCGGACGGCCTGCTTACCCGTATGTGTAGGGATGATGATCGCCGCCCGTCAGTAATTCAGTCGATTCCCGAGTCAGCCGACCCGCGTCCACGAGGAATCCTAACGCGTCGACCGGGGTGGTTTTCACCGCACGGTAAAACCGGCAAAACACCCGGATCGACGGGATGGATGCATCACGCCGAGAGATGCTCGTGCACGACGAGCGGACGCGGTGAGGCCGCGAGGTCGAAGACCACTGTCTCGCGCTCGCTGAGTTCCGTTCCGTCATCGAGAGTCGTCGACACCCGGTGGGTCGCGATGGCAACATCGCCGACGATGAGCACATCGCGCTCGGTACTGACGCACTTCTCGACGCGCCATCCCTCCGAACGCCAACCACGCCACAGCGTCCGGTACTCTTCGACGCCGAGCGCAACCCCCGGAGTGTCCGGGAACACGAATCGTGCTGCCGGGGAGCAACATCCGAAGTAGGCGGCCTCGTCGTTGGAGGCGAACGCGGCAACGAGGTGGTCGAGCGCAGCCAAGGCGCGGGTGGACGTGTTGTCAGTGGGCGACATGCGAGCTCCTGTTGCTGAATGGTCGATCAAGAAACTGATGCGCGTTCACGGAATGAGAACCGTGCGAAGGCCCGTGGCGGCACGCAGATCTTCGAGTGCCACGTTGACCTCACCGAGCGGTCGCGTGACTCCGACGGCCTTGATGTCGACGGCGAGTTCGCCTCGGGCAACACCGCGGAGGGTCAATCGTTCGACGGCGAGCGGCTCACCGGCTCCGCGCAGCACCGCGGCATGTGTGTACATGTCAGTACCCTCAATCGTCGTGTTGTTCACCAGTTCTGCGGTCATCGATTGGCCGCCAGAACCGAAAGCAGCTCGTAGGCAACGTGTGCGGCGGCGATGCCGGTGATCTCGGCATGGTCGTACGAGGGTGACACCTCGACGATGTCTGCTCCCACCACCTGTAGACCTGCCAGTGCGCGCAGCGTGTGGAGCAGTTCGCGCGACGTCAGTCCGCCGGCTTCCGGCGTTCCCGTCCCCGGCGCATGCGCAGGGTCGAGGACATCGATATCGACGGAGACATAGACCGGCCCGCCCGCCAGCCGACGACGCATTCGTTCGATGATGCTCCGCGTTCCGTCGACCTCGTAGTCATCGGTGCGGATGATCGAAAAGCCAAGCCGCGAGTCATCTTCGAGATCGTGTCGACTGTAGAGCGGTCCGCGAATGCCGATGTGTAGGGACCGCTCGAGGTCGATCAGCCCCTCTTCTGATGCACGACGGAACGGAGTGCCGTGGGTATAGGGCGCGCCGAAGTAGGTGTCCCAGGTGTCGAGGTGGGCGTCGAAGTGCAGCACGGCAATAGGCTGTCCGTGCAACTTTCGCATCGCGCGCAGCATGGGTAGTGCGATGGTGTGATCGCCCCCGAGGATCAGCGGCGACGCACCGTCCTCGCCCAGCGCGGTGACCGAGGTGTCGATCGTGGCGATCGCGTCCTCGATATCGAACGGGTTGACTGCGAGGTCTCCCCTGTCGACCACCTGCTGCGCCGCAAACGGCGATACGTCCATCGCGGGGTTGTAGGGCCGCAACAGCTTTGACGACGCTCGGATGTGAGCGGGTCCGAAGCGTGCTCCGGGCCGATAGCTCACGCCCGTGTCGAACGGGATGCCCAGGATGTTGACGTCAGCGTCGTCGACCTGGTCGAATCGCGGAAGGCGGGCGAACGTGCCCGGCTCGGTGTACCGCGGCACCCGCGCGGCGTCGACCTGTCCGACGACTCCACCATCGGTCGTGATGAAACCCGCTGTCGCGGAGAAGCTCTGCTCCATCGATCCTGCCTGATCCATCAGTGTTGTTCTTTCTCTTCGACGGCGAGCTCGGCACGAATCTCGCCGGTGTCGCGTGGATCTGTGACCTCTGGGTGCGCTGCCATCAGGCTGATCTCCCTGCTTCGATCCTGGCCACGAGAGAACAGCACGTACGCAAGGCCGGAGACCGCGAGTCCGACGACGAACGCGATGTCGACCCCGCCCAGCGCCGTGGCGACCGGTCCGACGAAGAAGGGCAGATCCATGAACGGGATCTCCGCGGCGATGCCGATGAGGAAGGCGAGGATGCCGCGCCACGGCCATGTGCCGTACACGCCGTGCGGTGTGAAGAGGTCGGCGATCACGTAGTGGCCGCGCCGGATGAAGAAGTAGTCGGTGAGGTTGACCGCCGTCCACGGGACCAGCAGGTACAGCATGATCAGCAGCGCGGTGTTCAACGATTCGGTGGCGTCGGTGAGCGCGAGACCCAGTACGAGCCAGATTACCGTCAGTCCGACGATGGTCACCACGCGCAGCCGTCGGGTCGGGGTGATCGGGCGGATGGAGTCGATGGCCGTGACCACGGTCAGCATTCCGCTGTAGGCATTGAGGCCCATCGTGGCGACGAGCACTGCCGCAGCGACGAGCGCGAGCACTCCACCGAGTCCGCTGACAACCTGGTTGCCGCCCGCGTAGATGCCCGAAAGTGCATCGGTGGCACCGAGATAGGTTGCGAGGTACGCGCCGAGCGGAATCAACCAGGCCGGTGAGGCGGAGGCACCGATGAACACCGACGCGATGATCGACGACGGCTTGGTGTCGCGCGGGAGGTACCGACTGTAATCGGAAACGTAAGGCGCATAGGTGATGTTGTACGATGCCGCGACCGAGAACTGCACGAGGAAAGCCACAAGGGTGAAGCCACCCGCCCCCGACGGACCGATCGAGCCATGCACACCGCCTGCGAAGATTCCGATGGTCAGGATGGTCCACAGCGGCAGCGATACCCAGAACAGAATACGAAATGACTTGTGCAGCAGATCGTGTCCAAAGATGGCCACGGCCGCCGCGACGAGCGAGATCACCACGGCGACGAGCACGGAGTTCCATCCGAAGATCGACTCGAGTCCCGCCTTGATGATCACGGTATCGACGACATTGAAGCCGACGAACGTGAACAACGTGCCGATCAGGGGCAGCAGCACGCCGCGGTATCCGAACTGCGCGCGTGATTGAATCATCTGTGGCAAACCGAGAACCGGGCCCTGCGTCGCGTGGAACGCCATGAACAGTGTGCCGAAGGCGATGCCGGACAGACCCGCGACGATCGTCCACCACAGCGACAAGCCCATTGCGGGACCGACGAATCCCAGCGCGAGTGTGAAGGGCTGGAAGTTCCCGACGAACCAGAAGGGCCCCTGCTGGGAGACCTTTCCATGGCGCTCGCTGTCTGGGACGTAGTCGATCGAGCGCGTTTCTATGGCGGTCGCGCGACCGGCGGAGTCGCTCGCCGCGGTCGGGCTTGAAGATGCCGTCATCTCGGATGTCCTTGCTGTGGGTGTGACCTGGGTTACGCGCCGTTGCGGTTCGTCCAGAGTGCGCCCGCGATGACCTGCATGAACATCGTCAAACTGTCCAAAGCGTCTATTACCATTGGATGATATGTACAACAGCGGTCTGCGTCACCGGCTGTCGACAGGAGCGCCATGATCACTATTGCCGACGCCGTGGCAGCCCCTGAGCTGGGCTTACGCGTCGTGAGCGGGCACGACCGACTCGACGTACCGATCACCTCGGCGCATGTCTCCGAGCTGGTGACGCCGCACGAATGGTTGCGTGGTGGTGAGCTGCTGATGACCGTCGGACTGCTGCTGGAGATGGACGAAACCAGCTGTATCGCGTATCTGGAGAACTGCCGGGCGGGAGGCGTCGCCGCCGTCGCACTCGGCCTCGGGGCTCAACTGCCGTACCAGGAATGTCCCCCGCCGTTGCGCCGCGCCGCGGATCTCGTCGGGGTTCCCCTCCTCGAGGTACCCGGGGACGTGCCGTTCATCGCTGTCACCAAGTGGGTGTTCGCGACCATGGCCGAACAGGAACGTCGAGACCTCGAGGCCGCGATGAGCGCAAATCGTCGACTCACACAGGTCGCCACGGCGTCGACTCCACTGGCAGCTCTGCTCGACGTGTGGGCCGAGATCAGCGATGCCGACTGTGTGGTGACCGACGGCGTCGGACGCGTGCTGGCACGCACTCCCGGTACATCGGAGGAGACCACTCACGAGGCAACGGACATCCTGCACAAGGCAATCGAGAAATCGGCCGGCTCGTTGACCGGGTGGTCGCTGCACGGCCGGTTCGAGATACACACTGTCGGAGACCACGTTCCGTTGGCCTACGTGATACTCGGTGCACAGATGAATCCCGTTGCGCGACACTCGTCGACGGTGCTCGTCTCGCTGCTCGCACTGGAAGTCGAGCGTCGGCACGTCGCCACGCAACCCGAACGGCAGCGTCGTGCATCGGTTTTCGGACAACTCATGCGTTCTGCCATCAAGCCCGCGCATGCGCAGCAACTCGCCGAGAGTGTGGGTTGGAAGTCGACGTTCGTGCAGGTAGCGGTGATCAAACCCGACCCGGCCAACACTGACGCGTTGGTGTACCGATTGCGAACATCGTTGTCGCCCGGACTGATTCGTGTGCACGGCGGAATGGTCGAGATCGCTCACCCGGAGTCTGATCAGCTCATCGGCACGATCAGTGCGCTCGCACCGGGGCTTGCAGTCGGGGTCGGCACCGCGGTGCGGGTAGACGCGCTGGCCGTATCCGCGACACAGGCGCGCTCGCTGGTGCTCGTCAGCGAACAGGTCGGCCGAGTCGTCAGCGCCGCGGAGGGCGACACAGTGCAGCTTCTGCTCGGCCTGGCCGCGCCGCGAGTGCTGCGGGGCTTCGCTGACTCCGTGCTCGCGCCGCTCGACCAGCTCGACGGCCACGAGCGCATCGACCTGCTGCGCACGCTCGAAGAATGGCTGCGCGTCAACGGCGCCTGGGACCCTGCCGCCGCGCGGCTATCGTTGCACCGCAACACCGTTCGCAATCGCATCGCCCGGATCTCCACGCTCACCGGACGTCACATGGACAACGGCGACGACCGCATGGAGCTCTGGCTGGCCCTCAAGGCTCGGGCTGCCGCACCGCGCGGGTGACGTGGACCGTTATAGCTCCGACAGGGAGCCGACCGTCGAAACCAACTGATCACGAAGAGCGTCGACGACGAGTCCGATCTCGTCTCCGCTGCGCGCGACTCCGACGAGTCCGCGATAGTTCGCGACTCACACCCGAACAGCTCCCCTTCGCCGTGAGAAACGAACCCTGATCAGCGACAAGGACCCCCTATTCCCGCTCTTGACGGGCGGCGTACGCAGAAACGACTATTGACCTGTCTATACGTCTGTGTAAGAGTGGGCGTACAAATTATTCGTAGGTAGTTGCGCTCTTTCACCTACATATCGCAACTCAAGCGGCCAATGAAGCCCGCAGCACAGAGGCGATGCGCCCCTCCTGAGCATCGTCGCTCAGCTCCTGCCTTCACACTAGGAACGCCTGATGACAGATACACCAGCCGCAACAGCCGTCGGCCCGTCCGCGGACGACGACGGCAACCCTCTGCACAGCGGATCGATGAAGGTTCGACACCTCGTGGTCTTCGTCATCGGAGCTGCATTGCCGTTAACCGTTCTGGTCGGCTTCGCTCCTCTGGGACTCGGAGCCGCGGGGGCATCGTTTCCGCTGGCTTACCTGGTGCCGGGCCTCATATACCTACTCTTTGCTGTGGGCTATACGGCAATGAGCAGACATTTCCGAGGATCCGGAGCCTTCTATGCCTATATTTCCCAGGGATTCACTCGGACTGTGGGAGCTGGAGCGGCATTACTGGCTTACGTCGGCTATCTGGGCGGCCAGATCGGTTTTGTGCTGGCATGCGGCGTCTTCCTGTCCGCGACAGTCAGTTCCATTGCCGGATTGACACCTCCGATCTATGTCTGCGCGCTGATCGTGTCGGTGGTCGTGGCAATTATCGCTTACCGGAAGGTCGATTTTGGAGCTCGAATCCTTCTCGCGCTCATGGCTCTTGAGCTGGGAACCCTCGCGGTCTTCTGCGTGGCAGTTCTGGCTCGCGGCGGGCACGAAGGTATCTCACTGGCCGGAATAACACTCGGCTCGGTCTTCTCCAGTGGTGTCGCAGGCGCCTTCCTGCTCACATTCACGTCATTTATCGGATTCGAGCAAACAGCGGTGTACAGCGATGAGTGCGTCGAACCCGCGAAAACGATCTCACGGGCGACATACATCGCTGTTGCCGCTTTGACTTTCATCTATACATTCTGCGCATGGGTTATCGTGCAGGCTATCGGAATCAGCAGAATTGGCGACGTTCTTTCGGGCGATCCATCAGCATTGGTATTCACGCTCAACAGTGAGTTTGCCGGCGCCACCATGACCGAAGTAATGCGCCTGTTGATTGTCACGAGCTTCTTTGCCGGGTGCCTCGCACTGCATAACGTGTGCACTCGCTACTTGTTCGCGATGGGGAGAACCGGGGTTGTGCCCTCAGTTCTCGGCCGCGTCTCACCGACAACCATGACCCCCAGTGTTGCCGGTGTCGTCCAGTGCCTGTTGGTATCGGGCGTTCTGCTTGCCTTTGCTTTTACACCTACGGACGCATACACACAGGTCGTGGTGTGGACTACGAGCCCCACGATCTTGACAGTTCTTGTCCTCCAGGTACTGACGTCGATCGCCGTTGTGAGATTCTTCCGACGCAACAACTACGGCGAATCCCGATGGAATCGGGTTGTGGCACCCACTGTTTCGGCGATAGTTCTCGCCATGGTCACTGTTGTCCTCATTGCAAACATGGGACAGCTCACCGGACTTGGCACAGCAGGTAACGCATTGATCTTTGTGCCGCTGGTCGCGGCCGCCGGCGTCGGGCTGACCCGAGGGTTCATTCTGACACGTAAGCACCGCTGCCGCAGGTCCGCCGACCAGTGACCACGACATCTACCGATGCCGACATGAGATCACCTGACGTGTAAACCGGATGAGCTCAGAACAGAAAGAGGAAGGTGAGTATGGACAAGCTGCAGGCGTGGTCACAACCCGGAGGACTCATTGAGCGACCGGGTCAGTACTCCGGAGCATGTGAATTATGGTGCTACACCGACAAGTTCAGCTATCTGAGTGGCGAGAACGTCTCGATCATGGTCTACGCCAACACCGATGAATACGACGTGGAGATCATCCGGGACGGCGCTCGCCCCGCGACGGTTTTTACTCAAACGGGACTTCCCGGCAGACAACACCCGACGCCGGCTGATGCGTATGCGGTGGGGTGCGGCTGGCCGGAATCGCTGTCGGTCGTCGTCGATTCCGAGTGGGAGTCCGGCTTCTATCTCGTCATTCTGAGAGCACGGCATCGCGGACGTGTGGTCGAGAGCGAGGGCTTCTTCATCGTTCGATCGTCAACGCCCGCCGACGCTGACTTCGTGCTGATTCACACGACGAGCACGATGCTGGCGTACAACGATTGGGGCGGGGCGAATCACTATCGCGGGGTGGTGAACGATGAGGGCGACGACCTGCCCAGTCCGATGTCGTCTACCCGACGTCCCGTCGCACGGGGAATGCTGCGGAAACCGGCCGGCGCGCCCCGCAACGTACATACCGACTGCCCCGAACCCCGATGGATTCCCAGACACCCCGCCTACGAATGGGCTTGGCTCAATGGCTATTCCCGCCACCACGCCGATTCGTTCTGGGCTACGTACGAACGACCGTTCACCGTCTGGGCCGAGGAACAGGGCTACACCTTTCATCATGTGACCCAGCATGATCTGCACGGGGATTCCGACGCGCTGGCAGGCTACTCGTGCGCAGTTATCGCCGGGCACGACGAGTACTGGACATGGGAAATGCGCGATCGAATCGACGCATTCGTCGATGGCGGCGGGGGCCTCGCAAGGTTCGGTGGGAACTTTCTGTGGCAGGTGCGCCTTGATCTCGACGCAGGCACCCAAATCTGCTTCAAAGATCCGGCGGCCGACCCGATGCTCACGGTTGATCCGACGCGGGTGACCACGGCGTGGGACTGGCCGAAGATCAACCGGCCAGGGGCACACACGATGGGGCTCACTGGCAACGCCGGAATCTATTCGCGCTTCGGTGCCACAACCCCTCGCTCGAGTGGCGGGTTCACGGTCTACCGGCCGGACCATTGGGCACTGAAGGGCACGGATCTCTACTACGGCGACGTTTTCGGTGCAGCCCCGATCGTCGTATTCGGTTTCGAGGTGGACGGCGTCGACTACACCTTTCGGAAAGGATTGCCGTACGCTACCGGCGCCGACGGAGCCAGCCGTGACCTTCAGATCATTGCGATGGCGCCCGCCGTTCGCGGTTCGCGCGACCTGTGGAACGGCGCCGTCGCCATCGGTGCGCCTCTCGATGAAGCAGAAGAACTCGCTCACGCGATGTTCGACGGAGACACTCCAGATCATCTTGATACCGAGTTCGGATCCGGCATGATTGCCGAATACTCCAGGGGCGCCGGCACGGTCTTCAATGCTGGCTCGGCGGAATGGGTCAGTGGACTGATGCGCCACGACGGCTTCACCGAACGAATCACCCGCAATGTACTCGACCGGTTGAGTTCGCCGGCAGCACAACACAAGTGCCGCGAACAGCGGTGACCGGTTGCGGCATCTACTTCTGAACCGAACCAAAGACATTGCCAGGAGGAAACGATGAACGGCGAGCCGATCACGCCCGCGCCTGTCGGTCCGGTCGACGCGGCTGTAGTGCCGCGATACGGCGGCGAAAGTACTTTTGCTCGACTACCTCGCCTGGATAGCGTGGCCGACGCCGACGTGCTCATCTGGGGAGTCCCCATCGACAGTGGCGTGAGCTATCGACCGGGCACGCGATTCGGCCCCACGCACATCAGACAGGGCTCAAGGTTACTGCGACCCTACAATCCGGCGAACGATCGATTTCCGTTCTCGCGCAACCAGGTAGCCGACGCCGGAGACATCGGCGTCAGTCCATACGACATCCGAGCTGCAATCTCCACCATCGAATCATCGGCTTCGGCGGTTGTCGGGACCGGACGAACTCTGCTGACCCTGGGCGGCGATCACACGATTGCGTTGCCGCTGCTGCGAGTTGCCCACCGAATGTACGGCCCCCTCGCCGTTCTGCACTTTGATGCGCATTTGGACACCTGGGACACCTATTTCGGTGAGCCGTATACGCACGGAACACCGTTTCGTCGTGCTTCCGAAGAAGGTCTGATCGACACTCAGCACTCCATGCACGTCGGATTGCGCGGCCCCCTCTATGCCAAGCTCGACCTCGACGAGAGCGAAGAGATGGGGTTCGCGGCGATCAACTGCCGCGAGTTCGCTCGTACCGGCGTCGATGAGCTGATCGACAGAATGCGGGAGCGATTGGGTGACCGCCCCGTCTACGTGTCGGTCGACATAGACGTGCTGGATCCCGCTCATGCGCCGGGCACGGGACCCCTGAAGCAGGTGGCCTGACAAGTCGCGAGCTTCTGGAGATGGTGCGAGGCCTGGCGGGCTTGAACATCGTCGGCATGGACATCGTCGAGGTGAGTCCTGCTTATGACCATGCCGAGTTGACCGCGCTCGCTGCGGCGCACACCGCCTACGAATTGCTCAGCGTGGTACCTGCGCGACGATGAAGGAGCACCGAGTAGTGGTGACTCGTGCGCGTCCAGTCAGTTTCGGTCGCCGCTCGTTCTTATACCGTGAAACAATGGCCACAGGTGCGAACGCCACTGCGAAACCTCCGATCGATGACATCGATCGACGCATCATCGAGTTGCTCCAGCACGATGGGCGGGCGAGTTTTCAGAATATCGCCGAGGCGATCGAGTTATCACGTCCGTCCACCCGGGCACGGGTCCTGCGTCTTCTCGACGATCGAATCGTCGAAGTGCGAGGAGTTGTACACCCCTCGGTGTTCGGACTACACGCCTATGCGCACGCGTCAGTTGTCGTGACCAGTCCGGCTGTCCGGATAGGTGAGATGCTCGCTGCCGATGAAGACGTACCGTTTATCAGCGTCACCGCCGGTGCGCACGCCCTTGTGGTCGAGTTGCGATGTGCTGATCAGCAAAGTCTTGCAGCGGCACTGGCGAGGATTACCTCGATCGACGGAGTCACCCAGGTCACCACTTCCAGTTACCTCTCGATCGCAAAAGATGCGTACTGGCCCCCTCGGCCGTTGTCTGTCAGTGACGTGGACACCGCCGACCGGCTGCTCTTGGAATTGCTGCAGCGAGACGGTCGGACCAGTTTCGTCGAACTCGGGAAACACACGGCACTCTCACCATCCGCTGTGCGTACGCGCGTCGCACGCCTGATCGAGGGCGGTGTGCTGCATATCGGCGCGCGCATTCGACCCGACGTACTGAACACCCAGCATGTCGTGGGATTCGGCCTCACTGTTGATGGTGATTCGACTCCCGTCATCGAGAAACTGCAGAAGTGGGACACCATTCAGTACCTCGCGTCGTGTATCGGCCGCTACGCCGTCATCGGTACTGCGATTTCGGTCTCGAACTCGCAGATGGCCGAGGTCATCGACCTTATCCGCGCCAGCCCAGGCGTCCGCGTTGTCGATACGTGGACTCACCTTTGCTTCGTCAAAGAAGACTACGACCACTCGCCAGTCGGCTAGGTCTCGACGCCTTCTCCCTGGCTGTAGACTGCCGGGCTTTACGGACTCTCAATCGTTGGTGATGGACCAGTCCCTGTTGAGCGAGAGGGCTTTTCAGCGAGCGGCGGCTCACTCCTGGCTGGTGGGCTCCTCACGCTCGCGCCGACGGTCGGCTTGCAAGGATTTGATCCGACGCTCCTCGCGGAGCGCCTCGACGTGCTTGGTGCGCTCGGCGGCGAGCCAGTCTGGCATCTCTTCGAGCAACGCGTTGATCTGATCGGTCGTCAACGCCTCTGTCACCTCGCCCCGAACCAGCCCGGAGTTGGAGATCCCGAGTTTGGCCGCTACCAGATTCTTCGGGTGCGGGCCGTTGGCACGTAGATCGCGCAACCACTGCGGCGGATCGGCCTGCCAGGCCGACACCTGTTCCCGGGTTATCGTTCCGGAGCGAAACTCGTCGGGTGTCGCGGGAAGGTAGATGTCGAGCTTCTTGGCGGCGGTGGCCGGCTTCATGGACTGCGAGCTCATACTCGCAGCGTATCCCCGGTAGCCTCGGGGCGTGAATTCGCCCGTCGATCCCAATGAGTCCAGCGCTGCGGTCTTCCGGCTCGCATTTGTGCCGGGTAGCACACCGGGGAAGTGGGTCCGCATTTTCGAGGAGCGCCACCCGGACGTCCGACTCGATCTTGTACCGACCGCGGTCGCCGACACCGCCGCAGCGCTTATCGACCGCAGCGTCGACATTGCGCTCACCAGGCTGCCCGACGCACTCTCACATGCCGATCTGGGTCCGCACCACATCATCGCCCTGTACGAAGAAACGACGGTGGCGGTGATGGGTAAGGACAATGTGCTCACCGCAGGTGACGAGTTGTCGCGGGCTGACCTTGCCGACGAGAACGTGCTCTGGCCCCTCGATGAACCGCTCGTCGTCACCGAACGTCCCGGTAGCGCGGTGGACCATCGGCCGGAGACGACCGCCGACGCGATCGAACTCGTGGCCAGCGGAATGGGGGTGGTGCTGGTGCCGCAATCGCTGGCACGTTTGCACCACCGCCGCGACCTCGCCTATCGCCCGGTCACCGACGTCCCAACAAGCACCGTCGGATTGCTGTGGCCGCAGCCGACTTCGGATCTGGCCGCGGAGTTCATCGGGATTGTTCGTGGACGCAAGGCCACGTCGTCGCGTGGCACGTCCGAACCGCCACCGAAGCGGTCGGCGAAAGAGAAGGCGGCCGCCAAGCGGGCATCTCGCGAAGCGGCCGGAACGATACCGGCACGCGGAAAAGCGAAGGCGCGCAAAGCTCGGCGGTCACGGTGAACCGTGTGACACCGTCGCGCCAACAGGTGATTGACTGACATGCCAGGTAAAACGCGACACTCGACAATTCGCGTGGCCGGCCTCGGTCAGCTCGCAAGCCTGCCGACGACGGTGACCGACTTCCACCCGCAGTGTTGCCTGCGATAGTCCACCGATCAGCAAGGGTGGGTGCGGACGCTGCGGCTTGGGATTGCCCACCGCCCCGGTCAACACGACGTGCCCGCCAGTGAAGTCGAACGGATCGTCCTCCGTCCAGAGCCCTCTGATCCATTCACACGCCTCGGCAAGCGCGTCTACCCTGTTCAACACGATGGATTTCGCGGCGCAGTATTACGACTGCTGTGTGGAGAATGCGTTGCTAGGGCTGGGTATGTTCCCGACGGGTGCGCATCCGTTCCATCCGCGGATTCCGCCGGCGCCCGCGACGCCGAAGGGGCCGATCGAGGATGCGAACCGGGACGGGCCGGGGCCTGATGATTACCGCTCCTACAACCCGAGCGTGCTGGAGAAGGGGTACTTGCAGGGGGTTCGTGCGGCCGCTGACCAGACCAGCATCTACGACTACTACAACTGGGACACGACCAAGAAATCGCCGTCAGAACAGTATTCGGATCTCAACGATCTCCATCGTGCTGGTTGGGCGCAGAACTACGAGGTGACGAACACGTCGAGTCCGCAGACGTTGGCGGTGCCGCAGGCGCAGCCACAGCCGTTGCAGCCCAGGGCGAACTGATGACGCGGAACCGATGGGTGTGGGTATCGATCACCTGTGCTGTCGCGGTGGTGGTGGCACTTGTTGTGGGTGCGGTGGTGTACTTCAGCACCGGGCATCGTGCGGCTCGGATGGCTGACCGGATCGGCGTGAGCGTGCCCAACAATGCCACCGACCTGCAGGTCGACGACCCGCCATTCGCTTTGCAGGGAAACTGCTCGGCGATGGCATTTCTGATACCGAAGGACGAATGGCGGGCCTACGTCGCGAAGTACGTCGATCTAGACACGTTGGGGGCACCAAATACGCTCTGGGAGTTGTGTGGACAAGCTCATATCACCTGCGACAGCGACATTTATGTCAAAGGATTCGCCGTTTCGAGCCAATGGGAGGGCATCAAGCGCCGGCTCCAGATAACTCCTGACTGCGTCGATGGCAAAGCCAGAATCGCCTGGGGCACAGACGACTAGTCGTGCAGCGATCGATTCATCGCAGCGCTCGCACCGTCACGCTGGCCATGGGCGTAGCTGGCCGCGCTGTACGACATCTCCGATTCAGATCCTCGGCGGGTACGCGAGTTGTTACTACTAGGCATTGCGAAGAGACGCCGGACAGGAAATGTCCAGGCTGGATGTCCTCACCCCACCAAATAGACACGGTGACCGGAGTTCCACTGAACCCCGACAATGGCGGCGTCGGCAACATCGCATAAGTGTTCGTATAGCGTCCGGCAAAAGCCGAGGGTACGGGATTCTGTACACTTTCGAGACCTGGTGCGTGCGTAGCATGGAAGGAACAGTGCGATGTCGTTCGATCTCGTTGCTTTGGCGGAGCGCATCACCGGGATTGCAAGTGACACCCAGTCTGTGTTCTCCGACGACACTACGCTATTAGCTTGTTGGGTAGAGCAGGACTCGATATTTATTGTATTTAGGTCCAACCTGATGCAGAACAAGCGGCGGACATTGGGGATAGTTTGCGACTCGAAAAGCCTGACCGACACAGATGCTTACGATCTGGCATACGATATTTATCAATACGAAATGGTAGAGCCACACCCCTATCAGACTAACTATTCACACGAACACGACGCGATCGACTGGCGATTCATCGGGTCATGGAAGATGCCAGCTCGACTCGACGGGTTGCTAGCAGCGGTGGCAACCGAGAGATCCATAGGGGAGCATATGAGACGAGCGTCAGCGGCTGGTGTCGCTATTGTGGTCTATTTCCCCGCGCCTTTCCTTAGCGGGCGCGCTGGACCGACGAGCCATGGATCGACTGCGTACGGCTCATCCTCCTTGCGATCTGAATCTGAATCAGGCACGAAGACGGTCTACACGTACGAATCCTCCAAAGTCGAAGCATCGGTTGATGGCGCGTCAATTAATCTTAAACCTTTTGCATTCTCAACTGGCACCGTAAGCGCTTCCGTACCATTACTCACGGCGGGAAATGGGTGTCAGCCAGCTAATGCTGATCATGCTGGCAAGTTCCTCGTGGTGAGGAGAGGCGACTGCATATTCGAACAAAAATACGAAGTCGCTCAACGTGGAGGAGCATCAGGTCTCGTCATAACGTCCAGCGAGCCTCTAACGGATGGCCGGTGGCGAAACCCAAGAATTGATCTGACAGACATCCCCGTACTGGTGAGCGACGAACCGAAGTCTACGCGGATGCTCGCCGACGGCCGCACCATAAGTGTGTCATTCCAAGCGTGGATCGATTCTCAGCCGAGCGGATAGCGTTCTCGGTTGAGAAAAGGGGCGAACGCGGGCAAGGTCTGCGATTCTCGATCCAGAAGCCCTCATCACCGCCGCATCGACAAAGCCCTGCACGCGGTGATCATGGAGGCCTACGTGCATTGTGTATCGACCCGCAGTGTCGATGACCTCGTGGGCGCGGGAGTTCCTCGCCTCACTCAAAGCACGCGACCTCTCGGGAGTACATCTGGTCATCTCCAATGCCCACGCCGGGTTGAAAGCGGCTGTGGCCCAGCAGTTCACCGGACCAGCTTGGCAACGCTGCCGGGTGCATTTCATGCGGAACGTGCATGGTGCGGTCTCGACCAAGCAGCCGCCGGTGGTGACCGCTGCGGTCAATACCATTTTTGCCCACATCGAGCCGGCAGAGGTTGCCGCGCAGTGGGATCAGCTCGCCGACACCCTCGAATCCTCGTTCCCGAAAGTGACGGCGATGATGGCTGAGGCCAAACCTGACGTGCTTGCGTTCACCGCGTCCCCTAAGGCGCATTGGCAGAAGATCTGGTCGAACAATCAGATCGAACGGTTGAACAAGGAGATCAAGCGCCGCGCTGATGTCGTGGAGATCTTCCCCAACCCGGCCGCGTTCCTACGGCTGGCCACCGCAGTGGTGATCGAAGGCCACGACGAATGGCGAGTCACCCGCCGCTACCGCTCCGCCGCATTAGGTGGATCGCTGATTCAGTTGACGACAACAGACTTTGTCAGATCCGAGTCAGCGGTTTTTTCGCACCCGATTTTTCACAGTGACGGGTTTGGTGCGCAAATGACCAGTCTCAGTTCGCGTCGAAAACAGCTGAATCGTCTCAACTTCAACGAGGAAAGCGACTTCTGTCTCAACTTTCGACGATCGCAACAACAGCAGCAACTAACCCCGCGCCATGTCCACGAAGCGGCTCAAATGTAGTTGATGCGCAACGGTAATCGTGGCGGTGGGACCATTTCGATGCTTGCCGACAATGATGTCGGCCTCGCCCGCGCGAGGGTCGTCACGTTCGAAAGCATCCGGCCGGTGCAGCAGAATAACCATGTCCGCATCCTGCTCTAGCGATCCCGACTCGCGAAGATCCGATACCTGTGGTTTTTTATCAGTGCGCTGCTCGGGACCACGGTTGAGCTGGCTGATCGCGACCACGGGAACCTCGAGTTCCTTTGCGAGCAGCTTCAATTGGCGGCTGAACTCCGAGACTTCCTGCTGACGAGACTCGACCTTCTTGCCCGACGTCATCAGCTGCATGTAGTCCACCACAACGAGTTTCAGGTCGTGGCGCTGCTTAAGGCGTCGAGCTTTGGCGCGGATCTCCATCATGGTGAGGTTCGGCGAGTCGTCGATGAACAGCGGCGCCTCGGAGATCTCACCCATTCGGCGTGCGAGGCGCGTCCAGTCGTCGTCGGACATCGAACCGCCACGCATGTCGCCGAGCTTGATCTTCGCTTCGGCCGAGAGGAGTCTCATCACGATCTCGACCTTGCTCATCTCGAGGGAGAACATCGCGGCCGTCATCTGGTGGCCGATCGAGCACGACCGGATGAAGTCCATGGCGAGCGTCGAATTATGCGTCGGCACCATCGCCTCACCGGCGAGATACATGTGTTCGTCGTTGTCGACCTGCACGCACCGCACCGGGACGCTGCGGACCGGGCGCACGGCGACGACGCGTCGGACTCCCGACTGCATGCGAAGCTCCTTGTGGCGCAACGCTTTATGGTAAACGGTGAAGACATCGTCGTCGCCGGTGTCGACCCGGAGCCAGCCCGTGGCAGACCTCTTGTACGTGTAGCCGAGTCCGGCGACGAGGTCGGCGATGACGGCGGTCATGTGTCGGGTGGCGGCGGGAACGATGATCCATCCGTCCTCGTCGACGCTCGCGCGGGCATCGAGGAGTCCGGCGAGCAGTGCTCGACGCTGCGCGATCGACCCGCGCAGATACTCATACGGAATACGCCCACCGAGATCTGACATCAGCGCCATGACGTCGACGTCGCCCTCCGCGTCGATGCGGATGCCGATCTCGGGGTCGTCGAATGCCATTCCGGCAAGTGCGGCAACGGTATACGGACCGTAGGCAAAGTTCTTGCGCGGCAACTCGAGCGGCTCGGTGTTGCGCACCATGGCGCACCCGACGTGCACCCGCAGATCGGCCGTGGTGAGGGTGCGGCGCTCATCGTCGATCTCTGCGACCCACTGGTGCTGTTCGTCGGCGACGAGCACGCTGCCGTCGCTGAACTCCACCTCGAAGCACGGCCGCTCCGTCATGACCTCGGTCGCGGCAACGACGCGCGTCGGCCTACCGTGCGGATCGATGAGTTCGTCGCCGACGCTCACCGTGCCCATCGTGGTCCAGCCGGTCGGGGTCGGTAGCGGAGTGTCGAGCGAGAGCGCTTTGCCGACACCCGGGCGGGCCGCCACGATGATCATCTGTCCGGGGTGGAGACCGTTGGTGAGCTTGTCCAGGTCGGCGAAACCCGTTGGCACACCGAGCGAAATGCCACCGCGGGAGGCGATGGAGTCGATCTCGTCCATCGTCGGCTGCAGCAGCTCTTCGAGCGGCACATAGTCTTCGGCGGTACGCCGCTCGGTGACCTCGTAGACCTCGGCCTGTGCGCGGTCGACCACCTCGGCGACATCCTGACCGTCGGCACCGGAGTAGCCGAACTGCACGATGCGCGTGCCGGCTTCGACGAGGCGTCGAAGAATGGCCTTCTCGGCGACGATCTCGGCGTAGTAGCCGGCATTGGCCGCAGTGGGCACGGTGGAGATCAGGGTGTGCAGATAGGGTGCGCCCCCGATGCGGCGCAGCTCGCCCGCGCGCTCGAGCTCTGCGGCGACCGTGACGGCGTCGGCGGGTTCGCCCTTGCCGTACAGCTCGAGGATCGCCTCGTAGACGGCCTGATGCGCCGGTCGGTAGAAGTCGTTGGTGCGAATCTTCTCGATGACGTCGGCGATCGCGTCTTTCGAGAGCATCATGCCGCCGAGGACGGACTGCTCGGCCGCCATGTCTTGCGGCGGTTGCCTGCCATATTCCTCGACCGGCATGTCTGGCTCGTCGGGTCGTCCGGAATCGCGCGCCGCACCGTGGCCGCGATCATCGACAACTGCCACGTGTGCCAACCTTTCGAACTCGAACCCTGACGATGGACGTCCCCCAACCGTCAAACTCGTCGACACGGCGGTGTGCTGACGAATCGGCCGTCCCCCGCAATCCGACTGGCTGAGTCGTCTTTGTTCATACCCGGGGGGTCTGACATGTCGGACCGCACATCGCGACGCGCAACACCATCGGGCACTGATGGAAGACAGTAGGAGTTCGTCTCGTCGCACTCAAACGCGCTTGTGGACGAACCTGTGGATGGCCTGTGGACGGCTCACGCGCAACCCCGCGTCAGTTGTGCAGCCGCTGTGGAGAAGGTTGGGGAGTATATGTGTGCGCAACTCGATCTCTGCAGGTCAGACGCTGTGCGCGATTTCCACAACAAAGAACTTTTCTCAGCTCGGCGTGTCTTGGGAAACTCACAGTCGGGCGTGTTGTGGGCGGGTGACAACCACCAGCGGGCAACAACGCAGTGAACAGTGGGTGCGACCTGCGCAACAGTGCAGTTTCGTCGCGGCGATTGGCAGTCGCCGCGCCGCGCACACCGCCACTGTCCGAGTTTTGCCCTCGTTCGACGCCCCGATGTGGTGGACTGGCCCCGTGCCGACGACCCCTAGACGCCACAAGATGTCTCGCTCCCGTCTGGCGTCGTGGCTCCTGGCCACTGCAGCGCTTCTCGTACCGCTACTCAACGCATCTCCGGCATCCGCAGCACCCCCACCGCTGCCAGCCGCATTCGACCTCGCGCGATACACGCCTGTCGATCCGACGCCGTTCCGCTCACTGGCTTACGACGACAACGGACGGTCGTTCTTCACCACCGGACGGTGGAACTGCCAGATCGGCCCGACGTTCCGCTCAGTGGGCTGTCAGGGCCGCCCCGCGACCGCACCTCCCGGCGTGCAGGGCGCAGCCATCACCGCCGACGCCCAGGGGCCGTGGTGGGTGCCCAAGCCCGATTTGCTGACCGGCACCTCGTACCACTTCGGCTCGACGTCGGGCTTCCGTCCGCCGCGCCTGAATGTCGGCACACGCGTGACGATCGCAGGCGTCACCTGCACGGTGTCCTCAGCCACCCAGGTCGCCTGCCGCACCGGCAATCGAGCGCTGATCTTCTCGCCCGGATTCCACAAGTTCTATTACCCCGCCGACGACACCGCGCACAGCGGCAACCCCGCTCCGCGCTACCTGCCGACGTCGCTGCAGGCGTCGAGTCAGCTACCGCTGGTCCCGGCGCCGCCGAGCTGACAAGACACCCTACCGTCACTCCGCAGTCGCGGGGGCGCCTGTTCGACGACGCTCACGCAGGGTGCGCATGCCACGTGGCGAAGCGGTCAGTAGGTAACCCGCATCCACACCCCGGTTGACCACCAGGATAGGGACATCCGTTGTGGCACACAGCCTTCGGGCCAATCGACCCGGCCCCGACGCGTACCCGAGGACCATAGCGGCCGCATCGAGGTCGCGGGACTCCCGGGCCAACACGACCTGGGGCTCGCCGCTGCGCACCAGGGCTCGAACATCGGAAGCGCCTGCGGCACAGGCGACTTCTCGCGCACGTCGTTGAACCTCATGGATCACCGAGAGCTCCTCGAGCTGATATGCGTCGACTCCCAACTCATCTCGCCACCGTCGTTCCTCGCGACTGCGGTGTGGATTCGCCCGCTGCCGTGCGACGGCACTGACGAGGTAGAGCGGCGCCTCGGCGCGGACAGCACGAGCGCAATACTCGACCGCCCAATACGATTCGTCCGTTCCACACACTCCGACGACGACGGGCGCCGCGGAGTTCTGGGCCTGGGTGTGAGACTGGGCCTGGGTGTGAGACTGGGACTGGGTGTGAGTCTGGGCCGGCCGGGTCCCACCGCGCAGGGGAATCGTCGCGACGGGATGGTGCTGGATCTGATGACCGAAGAGTGCGTGCATGGCGGTGACTTCCGAGATGAGACTGCATTGCTGTGAACGCGAATCCCTTGTACCGGCACACCACGTCGGGCACCACCACCGAGCTGGACCCGGGGGAACTCGCTGACGACGACGCTACGAGCGCGAGCCCTCGTGGTAACGGGTAGCCACCTACCCCACTTTCGCGACTGCACGGCCTCGTCGCGGCCTATGGGTACGCATTTCATGAACCACGTAAAGCCGACACCCTCAGAAACGACGAGAGCCGGGCGGACATCGTTCCGCCCGGCTCTCGACCGGTGTACAGCTACTGCCTACCAGGCAGCGGGTAAATCAAGCAGCGACGACGTCGACCTGAACGGTCGCGGTGACGTCGGGGTGCAGGTTCACGACGACCGGGAAGGTGCCGGTCGACTTGATGTGTCCCTTGGGCAGTTCGACGCTGCGCTTGTCGACTGCGGGGCCACCTGCGGACTTGATCGCGCCGGCGACATCGCCAGCGGTGACCGAGCCGAACAGCTTGCCCGAATCGTGCGTCTTGACCGTGAGGCTGATGCTCGACAGGTTCTCGAGCGCCTGCTTGAGCTCGTTGGCGTGCTCGACGCCACGGACCTCGCGGGCCTCCTGCGAGCGTCGAATGGTCTCGACCTGCTTCTCGGCACCACGGGTGGCCTTGATGGCCAGGCCGCGCGGCAGCAGGAAGTTACGGCCGTAGCCGTCCTTGACCTCGACGGTGTCGCCTGCTTCGCCGAGGTTCTCCACGGCAGCGGTGAGGATGAGTTTCATGTCGTTATCCCCTTCCGGCTTATCGGGCGGTCGAGGTGAAGGGCAGCAGTGCCACCTCACGCGAGTTCTTGACGGCCACAGCGACGTCGCGCTGGTGCTGGACGCAGTTGCCGGTCACGCGACGCGACCGGATCTTGCCGCGATCGGACAGGAAACGACGCAGCAGCGCGGTGTCCTTGTAGTCGATGTCGGCCTTCTTGTCCTTGCAGAAGGAGCACGCCTTGGTCTTGGTGACCTTCTCGACGCGCACCTTCCGGGTGCTCTTAGCTTTTGCCATGTGTACTTACTCCAAAGTTGTTGCGAGGACGCCTCTTTCACATGAAGGGCGTCGTCGCGGTTCAGAAGGGGGGTTCGTCGTCCCCGCCGCCGAAGTTTCCGCCGCTACTCGCGGGTGCACTGCCCCACGGGTCGTCGGCAACCTGCTGGCCCGAGCCCGACCCGCCGCTGCGGCTTCCGCCGCCGGACGAGCCGAAGCCTCCGCCGCCGCCCCCACCGCGCGAGGCCTTGTTGACCTTCGCGGTGGCGTACCGCAGCGATGGGCCGATCTCGTCGACCTCCAGCTCAACAACAGTGCGCTTCTCACCCTCGCGGGTTTCGTACGACCGCTGCTTGAGACGGCCCTGCACGATGACCCGGGATCCCTTGGTCAGACTCTCGGTCACGTTCTCCGCGGCCTCGCGCCAGATATTGCAGCGCAGGAACAGCGCTTCGCCGTCCTTCCACTCGTTCGTCTGACGATCGAATGTGCGCGGCGTCGACGCCACCGTGAAGTTGGCCACCGCCGCACCCGACGGGGTGAACCGGAGTTCCGGATCAGCCGTGAGGTTGCCGATGACTGTGATGACCGTGTCGCCTGCCATGTGTTTCCCCTTAGGTCTACGTGTGGGCACTCGTCGAAATCGATGTGCACCGCGAGTTGAGTTCAACCCTAGGTGTCGACACCGACGAGATCGATGGATTCGTTCGGTCGATCAGGGATCTGTGGGTTACTTGCGCAGAACCTTCGTGCGCAGAACCGACTCGTTGAGCTTCAGCTGACGATCGAGCTCGCTGACCGTCTTGGGCTCGGCGTTGAGATCGATGACGGCGTAAATGCCTTCGCTGTGCTTCAAGATCTCGTACGCGAGTCGGCGCTTGCCCCAGATGTCGACGTTATCCACCTTGCCGCCGTCGTTACGGACAACGTTGAGGAAAGTATCGAGTGAAGGGGCGACGGTGCGCTCGTCCAGATTCGGATCGAGAATGACCATCAATTCGTAGTGACGCATAAGACCACATCACCTCCTATGGGCTCATCGGCCACGGACTGTCCGTGGCAGGAGGGTCGCCTGCGTCGGCAACCGCTCCACCATACACGGGACACCCCTGACCAGCGAAATCACTGAGTAGCCGCCGCCAGCAGTCGTTGTGCCGCATCCTCGGCGAGGCCACGAAGCTCATTCGGCGACTCGATCACGAAGGCGCATCCGAGCCCCACGAGCACCCCGGGAATCCAGTCGAGGCGCTCGGCCGAGATGGACACGCGCCACCAGGTTTCGTCATCGTCGGTCCTCGAAAGCCGTTCCAGCACGGCAATACTCGGCGGCAGATGAGCGCGAATCACGTCCTCCTGCGCCGCAACGCGCACCGACACCTGCCAGACACGCTCGGCGGTGGCGAAACGGCGCGTCAGATCGGGCGGACCATCCTCGCTGCGATGGGATCGCGAGGTGAATTCGCCGGGCAACGTGCGGATTGCCTGTACCCGGTCGAGACGGAAGGTGCGCTCGTCGCCGTGACGGAGGTCGAGGCCCACCACGTACCAGCGGCCTGCGTGCGACACGAGGTGATACGGATGCATCGTGCGCTGTGCGGTCACAGCTGCTGGCTTCGAGCCGCTTCGGTACGTCATCAATAACGGTCGACGATGGGCTACCGCGTCGGCAACCGTCAACAGCACCTCGGCGTCGGCGGCGTCGGATCGACGGCGCACGTCGAAGCTCGCAGTCGTGAGGAGCGCGTCGACCCGCGCGGCAGCGCGACGTGGGAGGGCACGTCGGATCTTGGACAACGCCGTCTGCGCAGCGGTGTCCGACCATCCGTCCTGCGATTGTGCGCGCAGCAACCCGACCGTCGCTGCGACCGCCTCGTCGTCGGAAAGCATCAGCGGCGGCATGCGATAGCCGGGTGACATCCTGTATCCGCCGTGACGTCCACGCATCGATTCGACCGGAATGTCGAGGTCGCGTAGCTGCTGCACGTAACGGCGGACGGTCCGCTCATCGACGCCGAGCCGATCGGAGAGCTCGCCGACCGTGCGCAGGCCGGTCGATTGCAGCAACTCGAGTAGCTGCAGCACGCGGGACACGGGCGCCGTCATGCGACCGATTCTGTCACTGAAACCGGGCTGATTCTGTCCGGTATCGCTCATAGCGTTGCCTTCGGTGATCGTCGATCACCACCGCAGACCTCAACCGAAAAGGACACCACCATGAAACTGGCAGCCACCCGTGTCATCACCGACGACGTCGACGGCCTCGTCGAGTTCTACGAAAAGATCACCGGACTGTCCGCGCGCCGCGTCCATCCACTGTTCGCCGAACTCGAGACGTCGACCGGCACCCTGGCGATCGCCAGCTCGCAGACCATCGGACTTCTCGGCGAGAATGCACTCGAGTCCCGGGCCAATCGGTCAGTCACGTTCGACTTCCTCGTCGACGACGTCGACGCCGTGTATGCGACGCTGCGGGAGGTCGTTGCCGAATTCGTGAACGAGCCGACGACGATGCCGTGGGGTAATCGCTCACTGCTGTTCCGCGATCCCGACGGCAACCTGGTCAATGTATTCAGCCCCGCGACCGACGCCGCGCGAGCACGTTTCGCATAGCCGAGCACTCGTCCACAGTGGTAGGTGACGCAGCCCACCCGGCATCGATCTCCTACCCTGTAGGCCATGCCCGCGCTCCGCTTCTCTCCAACCATGGGCTTTGGGCAGTACACGCTGTCTCGTCGCGGCGAGACAGCGTTGATCGTTCTGGTCTCGCTGCTTCTCACATCGGTGGCTCTGTACTGGTCCTATGTCATCAAGGTGAAGTGCGGCGGCGAGCCGTTCTTTCCCGACGGTCGGTCGCATCACTTCCCCGTCGGCGACGTCGACGCGGTTGTCCCCTGCTATTCCGACCTGATGTACCTGTGGGTCGGGCGCGACATCAACAATCACATCTTCCCGTACATCCACGGCGGGATCGAGCCCAACGGTCACCTGTTCGGCGGCGTTGTCGAGTACCCGGTGCTGTCCGGCATGTTGATGTACCTCGGCGCGATCGGCGCACACACCGACACCGAGTCATCAGCGCCAGCATGATGGTGATCGCGAAGGCGAACGGAGCGAGCAACAGCGCGGAATGCTGGAAGAA
>NZ_LZMO01000294.1:0-23021 GCF_001665715.1 Gordonia sp. 852002-10350_SCH5691597 | reverse complement strand
GGGTGTTTCTGGGGTGTTTTGTGGGTTTGGGGGGCTTGGGGCGTGGTCGCCTCGCGCCGCCCCCCCCCCCCACCCACGGCTCTGAGTGCGCTCAGCTACCCCGCTTGATCCACTCCTCGAGATGTGGCGCCTCGGCACCGACCGTCGTGCCGTCTCCGTGTCCCGTGTAGACCTTGGTCTCCGGGTCGAGCACGAAGATCTTTTCCTTGATGGACTCGATGATCTTCGGGAAGCTCGAGAACGACCGTCCTGTCGCTCCCGGTCCGCCCTGGAACAGCGTGTCGCCACTGAACAACACACCGAGCTCCGGCGCGTAGATCACCGACGAGCCCGGCGAATGTCCCGGCGTGTTGATGACCTTCAACGACGTTCCCGCGACGTCGATTTCCTGCCCGTCGTCGAGGTTGCCGGGCGTCACGTCGGGGTGCGTTTCCTTCCACAGCATGGTGTCGCCGGGGTGCAGCAGGATGGGCGCGCCGGTCTCCTTCGACAACTCCGGAGCCACGGTGATGTGGTCGTTGTGGCCGTGGGTCAGCACGATCGCCTTGACGGTCCGGTCGCCGACAGCGTCGAGGATCGGCTTTGCGCTGTGCGCGGCGTCGATGATGACGACCTCACTGTCGTCGCCGACGATCCAGACGTTGTTGTCGACGTCCCACGTCCCACCGTCGAGCGAGAAGGTGCCGGACGTGACGACGTTGTCGATACTCGCGTTGCTCATGACTTCAGCTCTACCACCGAGCGAAGTACCTTGCCGCCCTTCATTGCCTCGAAGGCGGCTTCGACGTCACCGAGTCCGACGCGCTCGGTGACGAACTTGTCGAGCGGGAGTCGACCCTGCTCGTAGAGGTCGATGAGCATCGGGAAGTCGCGCTCGGGCAGGCAATCGCCGTACCACGACGACTTGAGCGACCCGCCGCGCGAGAAGAAGTCGACGAGCAGCATCTCGAGTTTCATCTCGGGCGTCGGAACGCCCACCAGCACAACGGTTCCGGCGAGGTCGCGGGCGTAGAAGGCTTCCTTCCACGTCTCCGGTCGTCCGACGGCGTCGACGACGACGTCAACCCCGTTGCCGTCGGTCAGGTCCTGGACGGCGGTCACGACGTCGTCGACCTCTGCGCCGTTGATGGTGTGGGTTGCGCCGAGTTCGGTCGCCCACTGCAGTTTTGCCGGATCGCGGTCGATCGCGATGATCTTGGTGGCACCGGCCAGTCGCGCACCGGCGATCGCGGCATCGCCGACGCCACCGCAACCGATGACGGCGACGGAGTCTCCGCGACCGACGTTGCCGGTGTTCATCGCAGCACCGAGGCCAGCCATCACGCCGCAGCCGAGCAGTCCGGCCACCGCGGGATCGGTCTCGGGATTGACCTTGGTGCACTGCCCTTCGTGGACGAGCGTCTTCTCGATGAACGCGCCGATACCCAGCGCAGCCGTCAGCTCGGTCCCGTCGGTGAGCGTCATCGACTTCGACGCATTGTGGGTGTCGAAGCAGTACCAGGGCTTCCCGCGCTTGCACGCCCGACACTCACCACACACCGCACGCCAGTTCAGGACGACGAAATCGCCGACCTCGACGTGAGTGGCATCCGAACCGATCGCCTCGACGACACCCGCGGCCTCATGGCCGAGGAGGAACGGATACTCGTCGTTGATGCCGCCCTCTTTGTAGGCCAGATCCGTATGGCAGACACCGCACGCCTGGATGTCGACGACGACGTCGTTGGGCCCGGGGTCGGGCACCACCACGTCGACGAGTTCCGTTGGCGCGCCCTTGCTACGCGAGATGACTCCCTTGACCGTCTGCGACATTCCGCTTTCAACCTCTCGATGGTGAGAACCTTGTACTCAACACAGTCTTGTGGCATGGCACGAGACATGCATCCATCCGAATGGATGGTTCTACCTGGTCGAAAGTACAGTGCCCTCTGCGGGCCGCGCTGACCGAGCGCCCCCACCGCCGATCGAGCGCCTACCGTCGCTGATCGAGCGCCCCCACCGCTGATCGAGCGCCCCCGTCGCTGATCGAGCTTGTCGAGATCACCCCACCCGCCGATCGAGCGCCCCCGTCGCTGATCGAGCTTGTCGAGATCACCCCGCCGTGATCCCCGCGCCCGCGGCGAGCAGGCCGGCTTCGCCGCGGTTGGACACCTGCAGCTTCTGCAGAATCGCCGCGACGTGGAACTTGATGGTGCTCTCACTCACCCCGAGCTCCGCCGCGATGGCCTTGTTCCGCCGACCGAGCGCGAGATGCCCGAGCACCTCGAGTTCACGCGGATTCAACGACGCGAGCAGATCCTTCTCGGGACGAGAGACATTCGCTTCCAACGGAATTCGAGCGCACACCCGACTCCCCCACCCGGCAAGCGACTCGACGTCCAGCGTCCCATCAACCGCACGCAACCGTCCTGCGAGCTGTCGCGATAACGCGTCGCCGTCGAGTTCACCGCGACCCCGATCACGCACGTCGACGACCAGATCGTCACCACTGATTTCCCACGCCACCCGCAGCCGTTCGACGGCCGGTTGTGCGGCGACGGCAACGGCGACCGCGCGCACGATGGCTCTCGCTGCGTGCGCGATCTCGCCCGACAGCGTCGCGTCGACCCCCGGCTCCACAAACTCGACGTCGGCGTCGAGGTCACGTAGCACCGGTTCGAGTTCGGCCCGGAGCCGTCGAAAGGCAACGCCGATCGGTTCGGTCGCAAGCGCGCGATCGCTGTCACCGACCGACCGCAACGCAATCAATGCGGCCGACGCCGTCTCCGCCGCGACCGTGCGCGCGACGGCGTCGTCGAGGTCGCGGGATCGCAGCGTCCCGAGAATCGACGACAGCGTGTCCTCGTGTGTTTCGGTCAGTTGGGTGATCGTCCGAGCCCGTTCGGTCGACGCCGCGCGCGACTCGGCCAGGTAGTCGGGGCTCGCCTGGGCGACCTGCTGCCGAATCGACGTCGCCACCAGTGCGAACCATGCGGTCAGCAGTTCGTCGACACTCTCCGTCTGCGACTTTGCCGACTTGGGTACCAGCACCAACAACGTGTCGGTGGCATCGCGGACCACGAGCGCCTTTCGCCGCGATCCGCCGACGACCACCTGCCCGCGCAGAGTGCCGCCTCGCTCAACCGACTCCTTGATCGCGTCGAGTTCCGCGATGGTCACGCGCTCGACGATCGCCGGGGCACCGGCCACCTTGCGCGGGCGGCCGGTGCACTCACGGGTGTAGATGATCAGCGCGTCGTGCGGATGCGCCGACGCCAGGAACTTAGAGAAGCGTTCGGCGATCTGCGGCAACGGACCATCCACCACGGCGGCGAACTGCTGCCACCGGCTTGCCGACAGCGTCGTCGTCACCTCGCCCGAACGTTCGGACAGTCCTTCGCTCGTCACTTCACCATTGTCACCCGTTGCTGATGATCACCTTCAGTGCGTGCTCGTCGGCGGCGTTGGAGAAGGTGTCGTAAGCGCGATCGAACTCGTCGAAGGTGAAGTGATGGGTCACGAACTTCTCGGGCGCGATCTTGCCCTGTTCGATCTCCGTGAGCAGTTCGGGAGCTGTCGTTGCGTTGACCAGGCCGGTCGTCAGGGTCAGGTTGTTGATCCAATCCCGGTCGATCGGGAATTCGACAGGCTTCCCGTGCACACCGACGTTCGCGAGATGCCCGCCGGGACGTAGACAGTCGAGCGACGTACGGAACGCAGGGCCCAGGCCGACCGCCTCGATCGCGACGTCGACACCGAGCCCACCGCGACTCAGTTCCTTGATCTGTTCGACGGTGTTTCCTCCCGCAAGAATGTCGATGGTGTCGGTCGCACCGAAGTCCAGTGAACGCTCGAGACGGAACTTGTTGCCGTCCACCGCGATAACCTTCGACGCCCCGCGCGAGCGGGCGGTCATCACCGACGCGAGACCCACCGGTCCCGCACCGATCACGGCTACCACGTCGCCTTCCTTCACGGCCCCGTAGAGCACACCGATCTCGAAACCGGTCGGGAGAATGTCACTGAGCATCACGCCCTGCTCGGCCGTGACGCCCGCCGGTAGCGGGATGAGTCCGTTGTCGGCGAACGGAACACGCACGAACTCCGCCTGCGTGCCGTCGATGAGATGCCCGAAGATCCACCCGATTCCGCCGACCGTCTGACAGTGCGACGTCATCCCTTGCTTGCAGTATTCGCAGTAGCCACACTTGGTGACGCACGAAATGATGACGCGGTCACCGACTTTGACACGGGTGCACTCCGGTCCCACTTCGGTGACGACCCCGACGCCCTCGTGCCCGAGGACGCGCCCGTTGGTCACCGCCGGTACGTCGCCGGAGAGAATGTGTAGATCGGTGCCGCAGATGGTCGTCTTCTCGACGCGGACGATCGCATCGGTCGGGTCCTTCAGAACAGGATCTGGAACGTCCTCCCACGCCTTGCTTCCCGGACCGTGATAGACAAGCGCTTTCATACCTGGCCTCCTTTGGGCCGCACGACGGTGCGGCGTGTCCCCCGGATTCCCCACCCCAGTATGCGATGAACCGCATGAATGGTGGTTGGCTTCGCGAGGGCGATCTCATGTTGAGACGAACAACCTTGGCCTAGATCTGACAAGTGCGCGACGCCGCGGGTTCGGGCGCCTCTAGGTGCCGGCAACAGTGGGTCTGAAAGGATGTAGCCGACATGGGCGACTTCGGACCGGATCTTCCAACCTCACGCATGAGTGCGAACGCGATCCGCCACACCGTCCTTGAGGGAACACAACATTTCTCCAGGTCCTGGTTGCGGGAGAACGTGATTCACGTACTTCCGCGAGAAGAGATCACAGAGCTTCCCTCATCAGACGAGTTGCGTTTTCTGGCAAAGCTTTCCGACGAGCTCATCTGCATCACCACCGCAGACATCGGCGAGCAGAGTCAGTACCAGGCAGTTCAGATTCCGGTCGCCCAGGTGAGCGACTGGTTCTGGGATCACGCTTCCTTCGACGTCTTGATCGCAACCCCGGACCTCCACGCGCTACTACTCATCACGGTGGACGAGTACGCGCTGCTCGCCGGATCGCGACAAGCGTTGGCAACTGCGATCACCCCACAGTCTCTGGACGCGGCACACGCGCAATTCGATGAATACGCAGCGGACATGGCGAGCGCCTCGCGACATCTGAGGGACGTCGCCCAACGCTACGGAAGGCCCGAGAGAGGGCAGAAGTGACCGACCGCATGACGAACACGCCACACGCAGAATTTTCGACGCAGTACGCAGCAGACGTCGAGGCCTTGATCCACGAGTGCCGGGACGACTGGGTCGGATTCTCGGCGATCACCTCCACGGCCGCGTCGTACGTCCGCGACTTCACGGTCACCGAACCCATCAAGTCACTCAGCCTCAGAATCATCTCCGACATGCTCGACGCGGGAGTCGAAGCAGGCGACCTGACGAACGCCACCGAGCGGGGGTTCGCTCCCTGGCCGCTTCACAAGCGGGCGGTCCTGCAGAAGATCTCCGACGAGTTCGACCACTACCCACACGGACCCGTATCCGGCGAGATCTGCTGGTTCACGAGTGACTGACCACAACGCCACTGACACAGCGGGTAGCGACTCCACCTACGCATCCGAGCTTCACTACCTCGTCAAGTACGCAGAAGCGGATTGGGTCGGCTTCTCCCCCATCGTCGGCGCCGCCGCATCGCTGACCAAGCACAATTACAGTCGCGAGAAGCTGAACGCGACGATCCTGCAGTTGGTGTCAGACCTCCTCGACAACGGCGCGTCAGCCGGCGACCTGACCGCCTCAGAGACCACGCCCTTCGCACCGTGGCAACTCTCACGAGATGAAGTCCTGCAACACATTCGACGCGAAATCGACGAGCTACCGGACTTCCCCGTCTCGGGAGAGATCTGCTTCTTCACCGTCGTCGAAGCCCGCCGCGAGGCCTAGCAACAGGTCAGAGCCGGGCGTCACGCGCTGCCGATAGCGCTCAGCAACTCCGCCTTGGTCATCGACGAGTAACCCTTGATGCCCTTGGCCTTCGCCTGCTCGCGCAACTCCTTGACCGTCGGCGACTTCGCTCCCGTCGACTTCGCCGCCTGCGTGGTACCAGTCGGCTTGGCCTTGGGTGCCGCAGTTTTCGGTGTCGACGTCTTGGGTTCCGCAGATTTCGATGCCGACGTCTTGGGTGCCGCTGTCTTCGGTGCCGCTGTCTTAGGCGCCGCCGAAGTCGACTCGGCGGGCTTCGCACTCGCCGGAGGCTTCGGCTTCGAGGCCGACGCGCTCGGTGTGGGTTTCGGTGCGACGACGGCCCGCGGCGCGTCAGACGACTCGACCTTCTTGTCGTCGGATTCACCAGAGATCGCGCCTATGCGCTTCAAGAGTTCTCGACGCAGTGCGTCGGTTTCGCTCGCAGCTTTTCCGAGTTGCTTCTCTGCCAGCTTCCGCACATCGTCGAGGCTCTGTTGGAGTTCGCCGATCTGCTTCTGCAGACGCTTGATCGCCTTCTTCTCGCCCATGCCTTCTGCCCTTCGTCGCCGTAGCTTGCAGGACCCCCGTACCCGAGGGTAGGCACTCCCCTGCTGCTAGAGGCGGATTTTCGCCGACCTTGTCGTGTCGCGATGGAGCATGTCGTCGTGTACCCGCTCGGCGCGTAGCGTTGAAAGCGCCACAACCCGACCGATTCAATCCGACGAGGAGGCACCCATGCCAGAGCGCGATCCGGGCCCGTCCATCAAAGATGACGAGCTCTACGAGAAGCTTCGCGACGAGGGAAACTCCAAGGAGAAGTCCGCGCGTATAGCCAATGCCGCTGCCGCGCAAGGCCGTTCGAAGATCGGCGAGAAGGGTGGCGAGTCCGGATCATATGAAGACTGGACCGTCGACGAACTGCGCTCGCGGGCAAAGGAACTCGGGCTTCACAACTACTCGGACCTGAAGAAGGACGACCTGATCGACAAACTGCGCGAGCACTGACGATATCGGGGTCAGCGCACGAGCGCGATGGGGAAGTGTTCCCACGCACGCAACGTGTTGTTGTGGTGGCGACGGGGGACGCCGACGACGTCGAGTCGACGGAATCTGCGCACCAGGGCCGCGACTACCGCCTCGGCTTCCAGCCGTGCGACGTGCTGTCCGACGCACTGGTGGATACCCATGCCGAAACCGACGTGCCCCGACGGGTCGCGCGTCAGGTCGAAGGTGTCGGGATTCCGCCACCGGCGCGGATCCCGGTTGGCCGAGCCGAGGTACATCAGGATCTTCTTGCCGTCCGGCACCAGGTGATCGCCGACCATCACAGGATGTGTCGCGGTGCGGAAGAACGTCTGCACCGGCGACTCGAGGCGCACTGCCTCGTCGAACGCGCTACGCGCCAGAGACGGGTTGCGGCGCAACATTTCCCATTGGTCGGGATGGGTGGCGAAGCTCGCGAGCACTGCCCCGATACCTAGCACGGTGGTGTCGACGCCCGCCGACAAGAGCGAGCGCACGATGGTCGGCGCCTGCTCGACGGTGATGTCGCCGCGGTCTGCTGCCGCCCAGATCTGACCGCCAAAAGTAGGCTCACCGCCGTACACCGTAGCCGCGAGTGACTCCCGGGCGCACTGTTCGTTCACCCATGCCGAGACCTCCCCAATGCGCGGAAGCCCTTTCTGCACAAGTTCATTCGACGGTCCGAATGCGTTGAACAGATGGTCGCCGTAGGGAAGCAAGTTCTCGCGGCCGTCGGCGCCGATGCCCACCGCATCCGGGAAGATCCGCAGCGGAAATCTTTGTGCGATATCGGTGATCGCGTCGAGCTCGCCGTCCGGGAGGGATTCGACGAAGTCCTCGGCGTCGGCGAACCAGTGCTCGCGTAGGCGACGCAGGGCCCGCGGATTGAGGATCGACGACAGCACAGCTCGTGGTGCGTCATGGACGGGAGGATCGGTCTCCAAGAGCAGACTCGGCGGGCGCCAAGGCTTTTCGAAGCGGAAGTTGCTGAGTCCCACCCCGGCACCGGACTGGAATGACTGCCAGTCGGTGAGCGCTGCATGCACTTCCTCGTAACGGCCCATCGCGTAGACGTCGTATCGCTTGAGGTGAACCAACGGTCCCGCGTCACGGAGCGCCGCGTGGAACTCGCCGGGGTCTTCGAGAATCTCCGAACCGAACGGGTCGGCATCCGTTTCTGGAAGGCCGGAGCCGACATCTGGTGCATGCGTTTCGGGGTGTGTCAGGGTCATCGGACTGCCTTTTCTTGTGTGGTGGCCGAAGCACTCATGGCGCGGAACTTCGGGTCGAATCAGAGGTCGAGGACGAGCTGGTCCGAACGCGAGCTGGACACGCACACGAACATGCAGGAGTTGGCTGCCCGCTCAGCGTCGGTCAGGAGCGAATCGCGGTGGTCGGGAATACCGTCGAGGACGTCGGCTTCGCAGGTGCCGCAGATGCCTTGACGGCATGACGAGAGCATCGGGATGCCGGCGGCGTTGATCGCCTCGAGTACCGACTGGTCTGGTGCGACGGTGATGGTCCTTTCGCTGCGGGCGAGGCGCACGTCGAAGTTGCAGTTGCGGGCGGGCGCAGCCAACTCGGCTGCTACGAACCGCTCGATACGCAGTCGGCCTGGACGGTGTCGATTGGCGGCCGCTCCCACGGCGTCGAGCAGTGGCGCGGGGCCGCAACAGTAGATGGTGGTGTCTGTTGGAGTCGCCGCCAGTGCTTCGTCGAGATCGAGCAGGCCATGCTGGTCCTGGGGCCGAACCGACACGCGCGAGTCGGTGGCGAGTTCGTCGGCGAAGGCCATCGACGACCACGTTCTACCGCCGTAGAGCATCGACCAGTCACTACCGAGGAGGTCGGCCTGGCTGATCATCGGCAGAATTGGCGTGATTCCGATTCCGCCTGCGATGAACAGGTAGTGCGACGACGGTACGAGTGCGAAGTTGTTTCTCGGTCCACCGATCGGCAGCACATCGCCCACCTCCAGGCAGTCGTGAATGTATGCCGAGCCACCTCGACCCTGCGGCTCCCGGAGTACGGCGATCCGGAAGCAGAACGGGTTCCAGCGGTCGCCGCAAAGCGAGTACTGCCGGACCATTTCGCCCGGAAGGACGACGTCGATGTGCGATCCGGGCGCCCAGTCGGGCAGCCTGAACCCGTCGGGGTGTGCGAGCGTGATCGCGCACACGCCGTCGGCGATCATCTGCTTGTCGACGACCTTCAACGTCAGGCCGTCCGCAGCGGCCGATGGGACGAGGCGCGGTACGTCGGATTCCCGACCCGCGGCATCCGAGGGTGCAGTTGCTGTGGTCATGGTCACACACAGTGGCTGCATGTACGGCACAGCACAACGTCACTTCCATTGAATGGAAGTGGGCCGGGGTGCGACTGTGTCGTTCCGGTCAGACCTCGGGTGGCGCAGGAACGATCGGTCGGCCGAGCTCGCGACGGATTCCGTGTGCGGCCGCTTGGAGTGCGGGGATGTGAGCCATCGGATTGTCGGTGCACGGCACGATCACCGACAGTGCCGCGGCCACTTTGCCCGCGCTGTTCTTCAACGGGACCGCAATCCCGAGCGCGTCGTCGTGGATAAACCCGGGACACACGGCGACGCCGGTGCGACGGATCTCTGCGAGTACAGCGCGCAGATTTTCCGGGTCCGTGATCGTCTGGGCGGTGTACGACGTCAACGGACGTCGAAATATCTGGTCCTGCAGTGCGGGCGAGGCGTTGGCGAGCAGAACCAGGCCCGACGACGAGGCGTGCAGAGGCAACCGGCCGGCGATTCGGGTGACGTTGATGACCGCCCCCGGATTCGACAGTCGCTCAATGAAGAGCACTTCGTCGTCCTCGAGAACCCCGAGCTGGACGTGATGACCAACCACCGCGTGGAGATCCTCGAGAAATGGCATGGCGGCATCGCGGAGGTCGTGAGTCGGCGACGCGCGGGACGCGAGTTCCCACAATCGCACTCCGATTCGAACCCGGCGATTGTGGTCGCGGCGCAATAGTCCGTGTGCCACCAACTCGTCGACGAGTCGCGAAGCCGTCGATAGCGGGAGGTCGGCTTGTTCGGCGATGACAGTGAGTGGGATCGCCACGTTGTCCGGGTCGAAGACTTCGAGTATGCGTACGGCACGCGTGAGGACCGACTCGCCGGCGGTGGATCTCGCCATGCAGCGACGGTGACAGTTTCCGACGACTGGTGCCACCGATTTCGTTGTCTTGCGCTCTGCTTTCTCACTCAGTGAAAAGCTCTGCTAGGTTCTGTGACTCAGCTCTCCCTATGGTTCTCCCAGAAGGGAGGTCACAGATGACCAACTACGCCAGCACGACGCGGACGCGGGTCGCCATCGTCGGCGGCGGCCGGCCTCGCGCTCTCACATCTGCTCTCGGTGGCAGGAATCGACAGCGTCGTCATCGACAACCGGACCCACCACGAGATCGAAACCACCCATCGCGCAGGCATTCTCGAGCGCGACAGCGTTCGACTACTACTCGATTCGGGTGTGTCCGACAGGGTCCTGCGCGACGGTCAAGAGCATCAGGGCATCGACCTCCGCTTCGGCGGCGTCAGTCACCGCATCGATTTCCAGAAGCTCGTCGGGGCGTCGTGCTGGCTCTACCCGCAGACCGACGTCTTCCTCGACCTCCACGCAGCACGCATCCGCGATGGTGGCGACCTGCGTTACGGCATCTCCGACGCGGCCGTCACCGACCACCGCGAGGCACCCCGCGTCACCTACACCGACGTCAACGGCGCACGTCAAGAGATCGCGGCCGAACTCGTCGTCGGAGCCGACGGCTCGCGCAGCATCTGCCGCGATCTCGTCGACGATCCGCAGCGCTACTTCCGGGAGTACCCGTTCGCGTGGTTCGGCATTCTGGCCGAGGCACCGCCGAGCGCACCCGAACTCATCTACACCCGATCACCGCACGGCTTCGCGCTCATCAGCCAACGCACCCCGACCGTGCAGCGCATGTACTTCCAATGCGACCCCACCGAGAACCCGGCCGACTGGTCCGACGACCGCATCTGGGCAGAACTGCAGCGGCGCCTTGCGGGCAGCGACGGCTTCGCGCTCAAGGAGGGGCCGATCATCCAGAAGAGCGTGTTGCCCTTCCGTAGCTTCGTGCAGTCACCGATGCGCGACGGCAATCTGCTCCTCGCAGGCGACGCTGCCCACACCGTGCCGCCCACCGGTGCCAAGGGACTCAACCTCGCTCTCGCCGATGTCCGCGTCCTCGCCGACGTCATCGAACGAACGCTCCTCAAGAACGACGACGCCGCACTCGACTCCTACACGGCGCGCGCTTTGGAACGTGTCTGGAAGGCACAACACTTTTCGTACTGGATGACGACGATGCTCCACCGCATCCCCGACGCCACAGACTTCGATGAGCTCCGACAGCTCGGTGAGCTCACCACCCTGGTCTCGTCCGAGGCCGGATCCACCTATCTCGCAGAAGGTTACACAGGATGGCCACACCACTGATCCCGCGTCAGGCGCAGGCAGCGCCCGACGTCGACGCAGCTCCACCCGTCATCTCGTCCGACGCCGCGGCAGGGACACAAGCCCAGATCAATGCCGAAATCGGCTCGCTCGCAGCCGAATACCGACGTGAACGTGCCGCCGGAGCCCCTGAAGAACTCAGGCCCCGACTCGACTACGCCCCCTACCGCTCGAGCATCCTGCGGCATCCGACCAAGGACCCGCACCACGCCGACCCCGAGGGAATCGAACTGTGGGCGCCCGCATTCGGGCAGCGCGACGTCGACCCCCTCGAAGCCGATCTGACCATCCAGGCCAACGGAGATCCCGTCGGCGAGCGACTCGTCGTCACCGGGCGCGTGCTCGACGCCGACGGCCGTCCGGTGCGCAACCAGCTGGTGGAGATCTGGCAGGCCAACGCCGCCGGGCGCTACATCCACAAGCGCGACCAGCATCACGCACCCATCGATCCCAACTTCACCGGTGTCGGCCGCTGCCTCACCGACAACGAGGGCAACTACCACTTCACCACCATCAAGCCCGGGCCGTACCCGTGGAAGAACCACCACAACGCGTGGCGACCTGCGCACATCCACTTCTCGCTGTTCGGAACCGATTTCACGCAGCGACTGGTCACCCAGATGTACTTCCCCGGCGACCCGCTGTTCGACCTCGACCCGATCTATCAGTCGATCGTCGACCCCGCCGCACGCGCACGACTCGTCGCCACCTACGACCACGACCTGACCCAGCACGAATGGTGCACCGGATACCGCTGGGACATCGTGCTCACCGGCAGCGCACGCACCCCGATGGAGGAAGCAGAATGAGCCTCGCCCCCACGCCCGGCCAAACGGTCGGACCGTTCTTCCACTACGCGCTGCCCTACCCGGGCGACAACGAACTCGTTCCGTCAGGTCATCCCAGTCGAATTCGTCTGCACGGCACAGTGTTCGACGGCAACGGCATGCCGATTCCCGACGCCCTGATCGAGATCCGCCAGGCCGACACCGACGGCAGCATCCCGACCGCCCCCGGCTCTCTGCGGCGCGACGGCTTCACCTTCACCGGCTGGGGTCGCGCGAAAACCGATCGGGTGGGCCACTATTCGTTCAGCACCGTCACACCGGGCGCGACGCGTCCCGGCGAGGCGCCCTTCTTCGCGGTCTGCGTCTTTGCTCGCGGCCTGCTCGACCGCCTGCTCACCCGCGCCTACGTACCTGGCCACCAAAATCTCGACGACGACGCCGTGCTCTCCGGTGTCGATGCAGGTCGTCGGGCGACACTGATCGCAGTCCCCGACGACACCGGATACCGCTTCGACATTCACCTACAGGGCGATTCGGAGACGGTGTTCCTGCAACACTGGAAGTCGTGAGCGATCTGTTGTGGCCCGGTGACCACCGGGCAGGCGACCTATTCACCGACGCCGCCATCCGCGACGCCATGCTGCGCGTGGAGGCGGCGTGGTCTCTCGCCCTCGTCGAACACGGGGTGGCGCCTGCCGACGCTGCGGTCTCCGGCGATCAATTGATCTCTGCTGCAGCAGATCTCGATCTACAGGAGCTCTCGGTCGACGCCGAGGCCGGAGGCAACCCGGTCATCCCGCTCGTCTCGGCGCTCCGCACGGGCCTGAGTCCCACAGCTGCGAGGTGGCTCCACCGCGGCATGACGAGCCAAGACGTCGTCGACGCCGCGCTTGTCCTCGAATCACGACGCGCGGTCACTCGCATCACTGCCGAGTTACTTACTCAGATCGATGTGCTCAGCGACCTCGCCGACACACACCGCGAGACCCCGCAGATCGCTCGGACGCTAACCCAGCAGGCAGTGCCGTCGACCTTTGGGATGAAGGTTGCACACTGGCTCGACGGCGTACTCGACGCGTACGACGAAACCTCGGGACTACAGTTCCCCGCCCAGTTCGGTGGTGCTGCGGGCACGTTGTCGGCTCTCGTCGAACTTTCTGCTACACAACAGAATCCGCAAGAAACTGCGCTGGCGGTGACACAGAGCGCCGCACGCTCTCTCGATCTCGACGCAGCATCGCCATGGCACATCGTACGTACTCCGTTCACCCGCTTCGCGGCTGCGGCAACCACCGCGACGTCGTCGTGGGGTCACATCGCCAACGACGTTCTCACGCTGAGCCGCTCGGAGATCGGTGAGGTCACCGAGGGTGCAGCCGGTCGGTCGTCGACGATGCCACACAAGGCCAATCCCGTACTGTCGGTGCTGATTCGACGCGCCGCACTGACCGCTCCCGCACTGGCGTCGACGTTGCAGCTCGCGTCGGCCGACGCCGTGGACGAGCGCACACCCGGCGGCTGGCACGCGGAATGGGCAACCCTGCGAACATTACTGCGACGTAGCGTAGTAGCGGCATCGCAGACCACGGACCTGGTGAGCAGTCTCAATGTTCACGCGGACGTGATGGCGTTCAACCTGTCGGCCGCCGGGACTTCGGTGTTGTCGGAGCAACGATCTATGGCCGAGCTCGCCGGCCATGAACCGAGTGGTCACAATCTCGGCGTCGCACCACTTCTCGTCGACGCGACGCTGCGCAGAGCACAAGAGCTGACCCTAACCCCACTAGCAGAGAGGACCCGATGACCACCTACGACGACGGAATGGTTGTACGACGCGAGGTGCTCGGCGACGCCCACGTAGACCGCGCGACCGCTGCCGCAACCGATCTGACGCGTGAGTTCCAGGAGCTCATCACCGAATACGCGTGGGGCACCATCTGGACGCGCCCCGGCCTCGACCGCCGCAGCCGCTCGATGATCACGCTGACCGCGCTCATCGCCCGCGGACACCACGAAGAACTCGCGATGCACCTGCGCGCCGCCCGCCGCAACGGACTGAGCCTCGACGAGATCAAGGAGGTCATCATGCAGTCGGCGATCTATTGCGGCGTGCCCGACGCCAATACGGCCTTCCGCATCGCGCAGCAGACGTTCGCAGAAGAGGGCTAGCTCAACGCCGCTGGTCGAGCCAAACCCCGCTGGTCGAGCTTGCCCCGCTGGTCGAGCCCTACCCCGCTGGTCGAGCTTGTCGAGACCACTACGCGCTGTCGGCGACCCCCGCGCGCTCGGGCGGAACCGGCCCCGGGGCGCCGAGCTGCCGTCCGATGCCCCGCGCCGCGACCTGCAGCGCAGCAAGAAGCCGCGGGCGGTTTCCGCGAAGGGTCCCGACCACCACGCCCAGCGCCGCGACCACCCCGTCAGGTCCCCACACCGGTACCGCGATCGAACACGCGCCCGCGGTCATCTCCTCCGCCGTCGTCGCGTAGCCCTCGTCGCGCACACGCTGCAGCTGCTGCTCCAAGAGCTGCGGGCTGATCAGCGTCCGCGGTGTAACCCGCGTCAACGAAGCCATCACCTCATCACGAATGTCCTTGGGCGCGTACGCAAGTAGTACCTTGCCCACCCCGGTCGGCGGCATCGGTAGCCGACTACCCACCTTGCTCACGACCGGCACCGACTCGTTCCCGGAGATCCGATCGACGTACAGCACCGACGTTCCCTCGCGCACCGCGATATGCACCGTCGCCTTTGTCGCGGCGTACAGGTCGTAGACGTACGGTTCGGCGATCTCGCGCACGCCGGTCTGGATCGGAGCCAGCAGCCCGAGATCCCACACCCGCCTGCCGATGACATACCGACCGTCGGGACGCCGAACCAGCGCGCCCCACCGTTCCAACTCACCGACGAGCCGGTGCGCCGTGGGAACCGCGAGATCGGCTCGCTGCGCCATCTCGCTGAGCGTCAGCGCGCGATGCGCCTCGTCGAATGTGCTCAGTAGAGCCAGGGTTCGCGCAGCAACCGATGCTCCGGGAACCGACGTGTTTCCGGCCATCGCTACGGAAGTAGCCCTGATCGTCGAGCAATGACAACGGCTTCCAGCCGACTCGACGCGCCGAGTTTGCGCAATACGTCTTTCATGTATCCCTTGGCGGTCTGCACCCCGATATTCAGCTCCTCGGCAATTCTCGCATTGGTGTAGCCGAGTGCAGCGAGGGTGACCACATCCTGTTCGCGACGTGTCAGGGTGAGTGTCGTCGGTTCGTCCGACTCGCCGTCGAGCAGGAGCTCGGAGATGCGTGCGATCTGATCTGCAACGGCGTCGTCGTCGACGTCTCTTGCCAGAGTGCGGAGCTGCGCGTAGGCCTCGGTGATCCGATCTCGAAGTCCATCGCCTACAGCGGCGTCGGCGGCGACCGCCGCGCGCGAGGCGACGATCTGCTGTTCGAGTTCACGCGCCTCGACAGCCAATGCGTCCAACGTCCGATCGCCGATGGCTTCGTCGGTCCGCAGAGCCCCGTAGATCACCGCGACAGGCCTGCGTTCGACGATGACCGGGGCGGCCGCCATCGCACGCAGGCCCTCGGCCGCGATGATCGCGTTGTACCGATGGGTGATCCGCGGGGTACGCAGATAATCGTCGACGACCATCGGGCGATTGAGCGCGATGACCTTGCCGCCGAGTCCGTGCCCGGCATCAACGGCAACGCCGTTCAACGCACCGTAGGTGTCGCCGACGAAATGTCGGAGACGCAGACCGCGCGAGCCGTGCACCACACCACCGAACGCCAACGACACACCCGTGCCGCGACGCAGACGACGCAACGCATCGGTGACCGGCGCTGTCAACGACTCGGCCATGTCACCACCTACCTCCTGACCCCTCTTCGGGGGGTTCTGCCCATGCGACGTCGCATTCGAGAATCACTCCTCGAATGTGATTCAGCTTACTCTGGCAGTGAAGGTGTGGATATGACACAGACGTCCTTGGCCGGCGACCGCGCGCGACGCGAGTCGATTCAGGCGCAGTTGACCCCGGCTGTCACCGCCGACCTCGACGCCTGGCTGGAGCTGTTCGGCTCACCCGACGCCAACGCAGCGTCGCTGCTGGTCGACCGTCACGACCCCGAATCCGTCGCGTTCACCACGGTCTCGCTGCGGGATTCTGCGACCTCCCCGCAGCCCCCGCTGATCGAGCAACTCCCGCTGATCGAGCTTGTCGAGATCACCTACGGCCAGCTCGCAGCGGAGTCCCGACGCCTCGCCACCGCGCTCGCCGGTATGGGTGTCGAGCGCGGCGACCGTGTCGGAGTGCTCATGGGCAAGCGCACCGAGCTCGTCGTCTCGCTGCTGGCACTCGCCCGACTCGGGGCCGTCTACATTCCTCTGTTCACCGCTTTCGCTACGCCCGCGATCGAAATGCGACTGCGGGCGGGCGGCGCCTCCATCGTGATCACCGAGCCGAGCCAAGCGTCGAAGCTCGACGACATCGACGGCCTCACGACGATCGTCGCGGGCGAGCAGTTCGACGCCCTCATCGCCGACAACGATCCCCTCGACCACTCCGTCTCGGTCGGCGGTGACGGCACGCTGATCCTGCTGTTCACCAGCGGTACGACAGGTGCGCCCAAGGGCGTGCCCGTTCCGCTGCGCGCGTTGGCGTCGTTCTCCTGCTACATGCGCTACGGACTCGACGTCTCCGACACCGACGTCTTCTGGAACGCCGCCGACCCCGGCTGGGCCTACGGCCTGTACTACGGCATCCTCGGCCCGATGGCGATCGGGCGGCCAAATGTGTTGCTGCAAGCGGGTTTCACCCCTGAGGTCACCGCCACGGTGCTCACCGAACTCGGCGTCACGAACTTCGCGGCCGCACCCACGGTGTACCGCTCATTGAGCAAGAACCCTGCGATCAACGGCTTCTCGCTTCGCCGAGCATCGTCGGCGGGCGAACCGCTGACCCCCGATGTGATCATTTGGGCGAGAACAGCTCTGGGCACCGAGGTCCGCGACCACTACGGCCAGACCGAGCACGGAATGTTCATCAACAACCACTGGGCCGACGACCTGCGTCGACCACTCATCCCCGGCTCGATGGGACAGCCGATGCCCGGATTCGCCGCAGGAATCGTCGACGACGCCGGCGCACCGGTCAGCGAACCCAACGTCACTGGTCAGATCGCGATCGACGTCCCCGCCAGCACCGGCTACTGGTTCTCCGGATACCTCGACGCCCCGGAGAAGACCGCATCCCGCTACACCGAGGACGGCCGTTGGTATCTCACCGGCGACACGGGACACCTCGACGCCGAGGGCAACTTCTTCTTCAGCTCCCGCGACGACGACGTCATCATCATGGCCGGGTATCGCATCGGCCCGTTCGACGTCGAGAGCGTCCTGATCACCCACCCGTCGGTCATCGACGTCGCGGTTGTCGGCCGGCCCGACGACCTGCGCGGCGAGGTACTCGAGGCGTTCGTCGTGCTCGCCGACGGCGTGAGCGGCGACGACACGCTGGAGACCGAGCTGCAGCAACTGGTCAAGACCGGCTTCGCCGCGCATGCCTACCCGCGCACGGTGCACTTCGTCGACGCGCTGCCCAAGACGCCGAGCGGAAAGATCCAGCGGTTCGTCCTGCGTCAGCGCTGACAGGCCGCCGCCCCCCCGCTGGTCGAGCGGGCGCGAGCGCAGCGAGCACCCGAGTCGAGACCACCAGCGCCGAGGCCACCCCCGACGAGACCACCCCGCCAGACGCTGTCTCACCCCACCAGTGCGCGCACCGACGCCGGGACCGCGGCGGGGTCGCCGGTGTAAGTGATCGGGTCGTCGAACACTGTGCGCACGGGTACCACGCCGGTCCATGCGTCGGTGTCGGCGCCGGGGCCGCCAGTCCGCGCCTTGGCAATCCACTCGCCGTCGACGATCGGCAGTCGCAACGCGGTCGTCGCTGCGAGTTCTTTACGTGTGGTCGTTGGTGTTTCGGCCACGCGACCGGGAATCAGCTTGTCGCTCAGCGCATCCAATACTTCGGCTGGAAGCTCAGCGTTGCGTGCCACACCACGCACCACCGCCGACCGATAGTTGGCGGAATGGTCGAACAGCGTCTCGGCCACCACGATTCCGTCGAGCAGAAACACACTGAACGCGACCGGAGCACCCGACGCCACCTGTCGCAGTGCGCCTGCGCCGGTGGAGCCGTGCAGGATGATGTCGTCGCCGACACGTGCGAACAACATCGGCACCGACCAGGGCCACCCGTCAACGACGGTCGAGAGCGTTCCGACCTGCGCGGTGTCGAGAATGTCGTCGAGCAATGCGCGATCGCCTTGACGCTCGGGTTTGCGGGTCAACGTCGTCAACGCATCGGGCTGGGTGTCAGGGGCTGTAGACATACCGACCATCGTTCGCGACGACCGCCGTCGGCGCCACTCGTTTACGAGGTACCCACCGTCGCTATCGAGTTCGACGCTTCTTCCGCAGTGACGTGGTCTGGTCGGTGTAGTCCGAACATGTGAGTTCTTGGTCCGAACGGGTGAATTCACGATCAAACAGTTGCCCTGCGATTCAGACATTTCGATACTGAGGCCTGTCTGACATCGGTCGCGGGAACCGGTGATGCGCGCTTCCACGTCTGCACACCAGGAGAGTATCCATTGTCTTACCCCCCTTCCGGAACCTTCGGCGCTCCGGCGATGCCACCCACCGGGCCGTTCCAACCGATGCGGGACCAACAGAAGCGGCGCAATCGCACCATTGCTCTGGTCGCGATCGTCGTGGTGTTCGCGTTGGTTCTGGCCACTGTTCTCGTTCTTGTGTTGCGAGGCAAGGACGGTGGCCTTCGCATACCCAGCCTCAGCCTCCTGACGTCCGGTGAGGCGGGCCCAGATCCGTTCGGGCCCAACGTCGCACTGACCAACAAGGAGCTGCCGAGCAATATCAAACTCGCGCGGGGCTCGGGCGCTCCAGACAATGGCGCTCGCGTGGTCTCCGGCACTCAGCCCGGCCTGTACGCGGGTGGCGATTCGACCTGCGACACAGCAGCCCTCGGAAACTACCTGTCCAACAACCCGAGCCAAGCCCGTGCCTGGGCCAGCGTCTTCGGCATCGACACCGCCTCGATCCCCTATTACCTCAACACGCTCACCCCGGTCGTGTTGACCGCCGACACGTGGGTGACCAATCACTCGTACCAGGGTGGCAGCGCCTACGCGTTCCAGTCGGTATTGCAATCCGGCACAGCGGTTCTCGTCGACGGCGCGGGTGTTCCGCGTGTGCGATGCGCGTGCGGCAATCCGCTTGCACCGCCGGCGTCGACACCCCTCGGCGGCTACCGCCTGAGTGGACACCCCTGGCACGACTACCACTCGCATGAGGTGACTCGGATCGCCTACAACAACCAGAACGTCACCGTCATCAACAACACGACGACCGTGATCAATCAGGCGCCGCAGAACACCGCAACCCCAGCGGCGGCAGTACTCACGCTGCTCAACCTGGCCAATGGACAGCAATTCGAACGTCCGGTCGGCGGAATCATCGACATGAGTGGTCTTCCGCCGCTTGCGACCGCCTTGCCGACTCCTGCCGCGTTGAACACTCCGTTCGTCGCGAAGTCCGACGAGGCGGCAGCCGAAAACGGGCTGGCGCGGGCCGGCAGCACCGAAGCCGCCGCAGAAGTTGCCCAGCGTGCGGAGTCGAATGGTGGTGTGCCGGAAGGTGCACCCGACTCTTCTGCCGCATCGGAGCAACAGCAGAACGTTGCAGCGTCGGAGACTCCCGGCGCATCCGCGGCGGAGTCGGCATCGTCTGAATCGTCGAGTGCCAGCTCACCGAGCAGCGCCGCACCGAGCCCGACGCAGTTCTCCGGAACAGGAGATGCCATCGGCAGCTTTACGTTCCGCGTCGATGATCGCAGCGTGAGCTGCCAGGCACCGAGCTCGGCGTCAACCGGCACGATCGACCTCACCTGCAGCGACAACGTCGCACGCACGGTGTCCTCCTCGGCGCTGGAGAAGCCGTCGGTCACCTCGTCGACCGACTCGACGACGCAGGTCTGGAAGCTCGGCCTGACCGAGAACTCATCGTCATCGGTGTCGGTCGACGTCGAATCGGCGACCTGGCGCACAGTCGAAACGTCGAGCACCACCACGACGACGACAACGACGATCGAGACGACCACTCCGGAAACGACAACGGAGACAACCACTCCGGAGACGACGACGGAGACGACGACGGAAACCACAACTCCGGAAGAAACGACGACAACAACCACGACGACGACGGAAGTTCCTACGAGCTGACACACCGCACGGAGAGATCCCCTTCGGAGGCAACCCGCTTCCGAAGGGGATTCTTCTTTGCGACGGGGCCGAGGACCGATGTCAGGTGGTCGGGGGCGACCACGACCGATCATCCACAGCCTGACAATTCCGACACACAGACCACCTGTTGGCATGGTTAACTGTCTTGGCGCTTGCGCGACAGACTGCTGCGAGGGGGTAAGGACATGACTGATTTCTTCACCATGCCCGGTGGGGTTGTGAACCTGCAGTCCGAGGACGGCATCGCAAACCTCGGGGGCACGGAACGCAGCTCCATGGCGTACGTCCAACCACCCAGCAACACCAAGGACGACGGCGGCACGGTCCGGTTCAACACCATCGACTGGGAGCGACGCGCCAAGGTCGCGGCCGATGCGCGGACACAGATCGACATAGCGCTTGAATCCCTAAAGGAAGTGGCGTCGACGAATCACTTCGGTGACCTCGTGGAGGGCATCGAAGTGCACGCCCGGCTTCGGGCGTTGATCGCAACGTGGCAAGGTTCCCTGCGCCAGCAGGGAATCCAATTGCTGGCACTTGAGACTCAGTGCAGATCGGCAAGCGATCGCCTAACTGAGGGTGATTCGTCGAGCGCCAAAGGGTTCTCAACATAGATGCGCATAATCTTCGGTTCCGCAATGTGGAAGATGTCCACCGCTGTCTCGTTAGCTCTCAGTCTTGGAGCGTGCACCCCAGTCGTAGGAATCCCCCAAGCCGAGAGCCCCTCCTCAATCGGGTTGACAACGCCCAGCTCTGGGAGCGCCGTCCGGCAAACCGATGCGAATGGCCATCCTCTGCCCTTCACTAATGTCTTTCCTCGCAGGTGGAGCAACGGCAATGACGGCACAGCGTACGAGCCCTGTACCGCAGCTAGTTCCGAGATTCTGTCTGCGAATGACCTGGATCCGGCATCAGTTAGAGACGCTGCTATCGCCGACCATCAGACCGCGAGAGGGTGCCGATGGTCGGTCCTCGGACAGAGCTCAGCGTATATTTCGCAGATCGTAGGAAACCAACCCGCGCTTGAGGCTTACAAGCTCCAGCAAGATGAGATGGTCCATTGGCTGCCTAATACTTCTATTGGTGGCCGAACGGCCGCAGTGGGCAGCTCGCCGTTAGCCACCGACTGTACGACATTTGTTGAATCGGGTGAGGCAATCGTCGCAACGAGAGCATCTGTAAACATAAGTCCCCCACCCATCTCCGAAATCTGCGACAAGGCGATCGCTTTCACCCGCGCGACCATCGACCAGATACCCGAGTAGCCCTCGGCGTCGACTATCCGCCGCTCAACCATGGCACTGCGCCCAACAGATACACCCGTAGCTGACACCCGCGAGCGATACTTTCGGTGTATCCGTCAGAAACACGTGTTACTACGGCGAGTCCCGTAAGAAACACGTGTTTCTTACGGGACGACGCTCCGCGCCGTCAGCCGACGGCAGACTCCACGCGCTCGGAGCCCTCGGACGAGCCGACACCAGCCGGTGAGGCAGCCCTCTTAAATCGCAGGTTCTCGAAGTCCGCGACGTCAGCGCCCAGGGCCTTGCGGTCCTTGTAGAAGCTCATCGACATCTTCCACGGCTCCTCAGCACCCTGGCGCGGCAGTTGGTCCTCGACACGCTTGATGTAGCCGGCTCCGAAGTCCAGCGCAGGGCGAGTCTCCATGTTCGGGTCCACTACAGGCGCTACCTCGCGGTACCCACGCGCATCCATGTACGCCATGAGCCTGCACCAGTACTCGCCGATCAGACCGATCTTCAACGTCCACGACGAGTTCGTATACCCAACGGCGAGTGCGAGATTCGGAACACCACTCAGCATCATGCCGCGGTAGATGACGTGGTCACGCAGCACCACGGGCTCGCCGTCGAGCGACAATTCCATCCCACCGAAAAGTCGTACGTTCAAACCCGTTGCGGTCACGACGATGTCGGCTTCGAGTTCGGTACCGCTTTCGAGCAGGAGGCCTTTCTCGGTGAACGACTTGATTCGGTCGGTGACCACCGACGCCTTGCCCGAGCGAATCGTCTTGAACAGGTCGGCATCCGGGACCGCACACAACCGCTGATCCCACGGGTTGTACGGCGGATTGAAGTGCGTGTCGACGTCGTATCCGTCGGGCAGCAGAACCTGGTTAACCTTGCGGATCACCTTGCGCGACGTCTTCGGAAACCGTTGTGCCGCTTCGTACAACACACGCTGCTGCAGAATATTCTTCCACCGCGCAACGGCATAGCCGCGCTCGTCGCCGAGGATGCGTCGCGCCACGTTGGCAAACGGGTCGTGCTTGGGCAGCGGGAGGATGTAGGTGGGCGTGCGCTGGAGCATCGTGATGTGCTCGGTCTCGTTCGCCATCGCGGGGAGGAGCGTGACAGCCGTTGCGCCACTTCCGATCACGACGACTTTCTTGCCCTTGTAGTCGAGATCTTCCGGCCAGTGCT
>NZ_LZMO01000293.1:0-815 GCF_001665715.1 Gordonia sp. 852002-10350_SCH5691597 | reverse complement strand
TGAGCAGGCCCCTCAGTTTCCCGACGAGTCGAACCCGCCAGCCTTCGCGATCTTCTCGAACAGTTCGTTGATGTGCTTCATCCGATACCGCTTCGACGTGAGCAGGTCATACCCACTCTTGCCGCTGTCGGGGTCAGGTTCGAGAATGTACTCGAGCGCCGTCAACGCCTTGCCGTCCTCGAACGCCCGGGTCGCGCGCGCATCCCACTCGGCAGGATCGGACGGCACCCAATACGTTTCGCCGTCGTAGTCGACCGCGACGACCGTGATGCCGTTCGCCTCACGCTCCACCGGATAGTCATCCGACACCCAATGTGTGCGTGCAGCTTCACGCCGCTGAGCGCGATTACCGGCACGCTTGGGACCCGGGTCGGGGATCTCGGTGCGTGGCTCGTTGTACTCGTCGGCAAAGTCGTCGGCGTCGTAGTCGTCGATGTCAATCTCGCGTGCGGTCATGTGCGGTTTTCTCCTTCATCTCCCGCCAGAGTGGTGCCGCGATAGCACCGAGAACTCGGGCGGAACTGTCACCTGAGACGCCCTCGTGTTGAAGTGCGTCTTGTACTTGTCGGATGCGTTGCGCGAACGCTTCGCAATCGGTTGCGGCTGAAACCTGTTGGCGGGATTCCTTGGCGGCGAGGGTGAGTGCTTTCGCCACCTGCGCCCGCTTGTGTGCGGGAACATCACCGTTTTCATCGAGAACGCCCAACTGTTCTGCAGCGGCACGGATCTCAGCGTCAGTTGGAATTTTTCTCATCGGCGGGGATCACCTCAACATCACTCGCGACGATAGGCACGAGCACAACCGGGAGTTCGTG
>NZ_LZMO01000292.1:0-5209 GCF_001665715.1 Gordonia sp. 852002-10350_SCH5691597 | reverse complement strand
ATACCTTGCGCGCCAACGCTTCCCCTTGCCATCGGCTGCGCTCGGAGAGCCGTCCGCCTTCCGCCATCTGTCCTCGACGCCCGATCGGCGATTACGGTGCTGGCGCATCAGAATGGAGGTTCCGAGTCAATGACATCCTGCGCGGTCTGGCTGAGCATCGCCCTAATGCTTGCGACCATGTGACTCGGAAGCCGGTCGAGAACTCCTGGCAGGTACTCAACGCCGTACTGCGCAAAGGTACGTTCTGCTACTTTCGTGGACTCTTCCTCGAGGACAGTGCGTCTCAAGAGCAACTTGCTCCAGCGCCACTGACTATGCGCAATCGCCAGTTTGGAGCGTGCATCGACGACGTCGTCCATCCGCTTGCCGACAACCGCGACGTCCACGCCACCCAACGACCCAAGCATCTCCATACTCACCCCGAAGAGTTCGGAGAGTGAATACGCTTCATCGTAAGTGACTGAACGAGAACCGGATTCGACTTTGTAGACCGTCGCCTGATGCCACTGGTGCCCATTCTTCGACATGCGCTCAGCGAGCTGCTCCTGCGACCACTCGCGCTGTTTTCGCATCGCTCGGACGTTGTGCGCGAGCAGTTCGGACACGGACGGTTCTTCCATTGCGTCTCCCACGACGCCAACGATAATCCACATAGGCGTCACTAGATAGCCCAAATTGGTGTTAGTCTGATTCCGCGTACAGCCGCACTACAGATTGGAGTCAGACATGACGGAGCCGAACCCGTCAACAGACCTACTTACGACAGCACAGGTGTCGAACGAGTATGGGATCTCGCAGAACACCTTGCGCTGGTGGCGGTCGATCGGCGACGGCCCAGCCTCGTTCACACTCGGCCGCCGAAAGATCGTTTACCGCCGCGCTGCCATCGATGAGTGGATCGCACGGCAGGAGCAAACCACCTCCCGCGGAGGTGCCGCTTGACGAACCGCTACGCATACATCGACATCCTCACACGGAGGTGAGCGGATGACCCAACCAAAAGAGAACGGCCCCGCGGGCAACGGGACCGATCAAACATCCAAGGCGTGGACTTACCGCGACTCTATCGCAGCGCACCGACGCCGCGCTAGGTACGCGGCCCGACTCGAGCCAATCCAGTGCAGCGGCTGTGGTGCATGGATTCGAGATCCTCTCGCGCACCGATGCCTTCCGCCTCGACGGTGGGAGCCGCCAAAGCCCCCATCCTGCGGTTGCTACAAACCCGAGACAAACGGTCACCACGACTGGACCTGCGCACGCCTCGGCAAGCTGGCACCGCCCCGCATCGGACCAGGGAGCCGCCACCGATGAGCATCCCCTACGGCCAGGAGTACGACGAGGACGGGCTGCCAGTTCCCAGTTCCCACCTAGGGGTGGGAACCGGGAACCAAGGAATGACTCGCGCAGAGTACGTCGACATTCGAGCCCTACTCGAAGGTGGACTACCCGAGCCCGTCGCACCCAACGTATTGCACCGAAGCGACGGGGTCGCCCTGCTCTACAGCGAGAAGGCTAACACCCTCTTCGGAGAATCCGAGGCTGGCAAAACCTGGATCGCCCAGTGCGGCATCGTCTCCACCTTGCGAGACGGTGGCAGCGCAGTCTTTCTCGACTTCGACCACAACGGAGCCATAGAGACTGCCCAGCGACTCATCGCACTCGGCGCTCCCGTCGAAGCGCTCAAAGACATGAAACGCTTCCGATACATCGAACCAGACGGACAGATCTCGGTCCTAGATGTCGTCTCCGACTGCTCGGAGTGGCGGCCCGACTACGTGCTCATCGACAGCATCGGAGAGCTCATGGCGATGTTCAAAGCGTCGAGCAATTCGCCCGACGACTTCACCGACGTGCACCAGCGCACGATTAAGCCGCTGTTCGCTGCGGGCGCTTGCGTCGTGCTCATCGATCACCTGCCGAAGAACCCCGACTCGAAGGCGGCAGGACCGACCGGCACCGCAGCAAAGAAGCGTGTTCTGGGCGGCACACAGCTACGCGTAACAGCAGACGCCCCCTTCAAGCCAGGAGACGAATGCACCGCCTACATCTCCGTAGCGAAAGACCGACCTGGCGGGTTGCGCAAGCACTGCCCACCCGCTGACGGCAAAGCGGAACCGATAGCCGCCGTATTCAAGATGCGCCCAGATGCACACAAGGGCATCGAGTGGGAGCTACGCGCCCCGAGAGGAAGCGAGAGGACACCGGCGAGTCAGGAACTCATTCAGCGTCTCAGCGAACTCGATCCGCCTCCGTCATCAGCAGAGGACGCGGCCAAGAGACTCAAGGTTCGCAAGGCCGCCATCCTCGCCCCCTACAGGCAATGGAAAGACAGCGGTTCCCGGTTCCCACCCCTAGGTGGGAACCGGGAACCGGAACCGATCAGCAACGTTCAATCCCTATTTCCAGAGGCATCCAATGATCCCGAATAACACTCCCTGCTACAGCGACCGCAACTACCTCGACGTAGTGGCCTGGTCCGACGACGGCACCCCACTGGTCATCGACTACCAGCAGGGTCGCCTAGTCGAAGCAGTCGGCAAACTCCACGCCGAGGACCGCATCATTCAGCTCATCCCCGGCACCGGATGGCAAGTCACCTTCAACGCCGGACAAGACGACGAGATCACCGAACCATTGCTGGCTTGGGGCCTGCGCACCGATGGCAGCGTTGTCCCACTCGCCACCGACTGCAACGGTCAGGTTGACCGAGCCGATGACCTCACACCACGCCCGATCATCACTCCGACCAAGGAGGCCCGATGATGCACGAGAACAATCCCGAGTTCGCCTGGTGGTTCGAGCGTCCACAGGATGAGCGCGACCTACTCGACAGGTCTGCGCGCAACAGCATCCTCAATCTGCCCAGCTATCCGTTCTGGAGCGCGGAGATAGCCGCTGAACTCGCTGCCTGGAAGACGCTGGAGAACGAGGTAGCCCAGGCACACATCGACTGGCTCAGCAAGCTCAAGGCACGAGCAGACCGACGAGGCCGAGTGTGGGACCGAGCAGAGTTCCTACGCCAAGCCCGACTGACCGAGGCCGGTGACTAGCGCCACATGAAGATCTACGGCCAGTCCGCAGCACCCCGCGTCTACGCCCATACCGGAGCCACCACCCGACCAGTCACCATCCACGTCGGCTCCATGAAGATGGCCTGCTCAATCGCAGAAGCCAGACTCCTCGCCACCTACCTCACCGAAGCCGCCGACGAAGCAGCAGCCATGACCCGACACCAGGAGCACCCATGAACATCGAACCGGACCGACGACAGCAGTACGTCATGATGCTGACCACATGCCTCGACTGCGGCGAACCCGCCACCAACCCGCAGTGCGACGACTGCCGACCACCACAGCACGACCCGCCGGGCCGAGCGGGCAGCACACGCCGCGGCTACAACAGTGTGTGGCGGCGACTTTCCGAACGTGCCCGACGCCTGCAGCCCTTCTGCACCGACTGCGGCACCACCGACGACCTCACCGTCGACCACAGCCCCGAAGCGTGGCACCGCAAGGCTCAGGGCCTCAGCATCCGCCTCGCGGACGTTGAGGTCGTCTGCAGACCATGCAACGCCAAACGAGGCGCAGCGAAGCCCACAGAACCCAGGGGGGATACCCCAGGTCAGCGCCCAAACGACCCTCGGGGTGAGGCGAACTTTCAGAATGTAATCCCAAATAGTGAGATAATCGGCTCGGGTGATGGACTATGAGCGCACTATCCGATGACAGCCTTGCGAACCTTGGCGGGTTGATGCGGGGGCTTAGTGTGAGCCACAGACACCCACCAGCCTGGGCCATACGTCCATACCTCGGTCTCGCCATCCGTCTCGTGCTCAACGATCAGCGCACCACTCGGGCCGATGCTGTACGTCCCGTTGATCCTGTCGGTTTTCGTGATGAATTGCTTATCACGTTCGGCTTTGGGGTCGGGGTTGGCCTCGCGGTACGTCAGGGAGAATTCCACCGGGGAATTACATCATGAAGTCGGGTGCGAAGGGCACGGTTACGGCTGAACCCTTGCAGTTCAGGGGCTATCCAACTGATCCGGCGAAGCGTCGTCTTCGGTTCATCAAGGAGTACTTGATGGTTCCGAAGGGTGTTGGTGCTCTGGAACCGGTGCGGCTGCGGTCGTTTCAGCGCGACATCATCACTACCGTGTATGCGCCGGGCGTGCGTACGGGTCTGGTGTCGCTGCCTCGTGCGAACGGCAAGACCAGCCTCGCGGCGATGCTGGCGGTTGCTGAGTTGTTCGTCGGGCAGCCGTCGGCTGAGGTGCTGGTCGTCGCTTCCGATCAACGGCAGGCCAATATCACGCTGCGCTTGGCGAAACGGATGATCGAGCTCAACGATGAGCTGGCTGAGCGTGCGCAGATCTATTCGGATCGGATCGCGGTGCCGCACACGGATGCTCTGCTGATCCCGTTGCCGGCCGATCCTGGCGCCTTGCACGGGCATGATCCGTCGCTGCTGATCGTCGATGAGCTCCACGTCGTCACCGAGGACGTGTGGGAGGCCGTTACGTCGGTGACTGGTAAGCGTCCCGAGTCGCTGACGCTGGCTATCTCGACCCCGGCGTCGTCGACTGACTCGGTGATGTGGAAGCTCGTGGCGCACGGGCGTGCTGGGACCGATCCGGCGTTTGCGCTCAAGGAGTACGCGGCGCCGAAGGACTGCGCCACCGATGACCGGGATGCCTGGCTGATCGCTAACCCTGCTCTGTCGTGTGAGCGTCCGTTCCTGGCTGAGGATGGCTTGGAGGCTGCCCGGCAGACGTTGCGTGAGCAAGTGTTCCGGCAGTTGCGGCTGGGTCAGTGGGTCGGTCAGGTGGACCGGTGGCTGCCGTGGGGCGTGTGGGAAGAACTCGCCACCCCTGACGTCAAGGTGCTACCCCGGCAGCGGATCGTCTTAGCGTTCGACGGATCGGCCTCAGGGGACTCGACAGCCCTCGTTGGTGCCACGTTGGGGCCTCGCCCTCATGTGTTCATGGCTGGTCTGTGGCAGAACCCCGGCGACCCACGTTGGCGGGTACCGCGCGGCGAGGTCGATGCACGGGTGCGGGAGTTGTTCGACCAGTTCGATGTCGTCGAGCTCGCCGCGGACCCGTGGGGCTGGCGCTCAGAGTTGGAGACGTGGGCCGCACGGCACGGCGAACGTCGAGTGCTGCAGTGGAACACCGCCCACGCGCAACGCATGGCCCCGGCGACCGACCG
>NZ_LZMO01000291.1:0-19082 GCF_001665715.1 Gordonia sp. 852002-10350_SCH5691597 | reverse complement strand
CGGTGTCTCGCGTCTGCTTCAGCCCACACGGCTACCTGACGCTTCGCCGCTGGATCGCCGACAACGAGTTCGACGTCTTGCACGTCCACGAACCCAATTCGCCGAGTCTGTCGATGCTGGCGTTGATGGTCGCGTTGGGGCCGATAGTCACGACGTTTCACACCTCGACGTCGAAGTCGTTGTGGTTGAAGACATTTCAGGGAATCCTGCGCCCGTACCACGAGCGGATCGCAGGGAAGATCGCCGTGTCGGAGCTCGCGCGTCGCTGGCAGATGGAGTCGCTGGGTTCCGACGCGGTCGAGATCCCGAACGGAATCAACTGTGCGGGTTTCGCCGACTCACCTCCACTGCCCGGCTACCCGCACCCCGGCCGGTCGGTGCTGTTCCTCGGTCGCTTCGACGAGCCACGCAAGGGCATCGACATTCTGATGCGTGCATTGCCGACGATCGTCGAGAGTTTTCCCGACGTCCGGATCCTGGTGGTCGGCGGAGGCAACGAGCGTGCGTTGAGGCGTCGAGCAGGAGATCTCGCCGACCACCTCGTACTGCTCGGTCAGGCCGACGACGAGACCAAGGCGCGGGCGCTGGCGTCGGCCGACGTGTACGTGGCACCCAATCTCGGTGGCGAGAGTTTCGGCATTGTTCTGGTGGAGGCCATGGCGGCGGGCGCAGCGGTGGTCGCGAGCAAACTCGACGCCTTCCGACGCGTTCTCGACGACGGCCGTGCCGGAAAGCTGGTTGCTGTCGGTGCTGCTGATGAGCTCGCCGACGCTGTGACAGCACTCCTCTCCGACGACGACGCCCGCGCCGACCTCGTCGAAGCGGGTCGGGCGAGAGCCGCGAAGTACGACTGGTCGCGTGTGGCCGACCAGATCCTGCGCGTATACGAGACGGTCACCGTCGACGCCGGACCCGTCGTGGTGTCGGACTGAGTGGACCCAGAAAGAGTGGGCCCAGAAAGAGTGGACCCTGACAGAGTGGGTACAGCATGAACGGTGCGGCGCACCAACAACTTTCAGTGGCATCGAGTCTTGCCGACGCCGTGCGGTTCTCTGGGATCACGGTCTCGGGCACCGTGGCGTCGATCGTGTTCGTCGTGGTGGTTCTCGTGGTCGTGGCCGCGGCGTGGGCCTACAAGACCGCCAATCGCCTCGACCGGCTGAACGTTCGTGTCGACCTTGCGCGTCGGTCGCTGGAGTCCGCGCTCGAGCGACGCAGCGTCGTCGCGCGGGCCATCGCGGCGTGGATGGAGACGTCGACCGACGACCGAGGCAGAAAGGCCGCGGCCTTACTGACCGCGGTCGCCGACCGTGCCGAACGCGCGACGCCGGATCAGCGCGAGGACGCGGAGAACGACGTATCCGCGGCGCTCGCCCGTACCGACAACGGCGTACGTCCGGCGTCACTGTCGATCGAACTCGCCGATGCCGAGACCCGCGTGATGATGGCACGACGCTTCTACAACGACGCCGTTCGCGACACGCGCGCGCTGGCAACCCGCAGACCTGTGCGCTGGCTCAAGCTCGGAGGCACGGCAGCACCGCCCGCGTACTTCGAGATCTCCGAGCGGGTGGCACCCGACGACGAATCGTCCTGACGTGCGGCGAACCTGCGGCCAGGACACAATTCGGGGTCGCCTATCCTGTAATGCCAGGAGCCCAGTGGATCGCCGATGGGCCGTGAACGCGAAATCAGGAGACTTACAGTGAGTCGATTCGAATCAGGGGAGCAGCCCGCGACCGACGCAACCTCGTCGGTCAACGGACACGCCGCTGCTGACTCGCAGGCAGGACACGGCACTGCCCGTGTCAAGCGCGGAATGGCCGAGATGCTCAAGGGCGGCGTGATCATGGACGTCGTGACGCCCGAGCAGGCGAAGATCGCCGAGGACGCGGGGGCTGTCGCGGTCATGGCGCTCGAGCGGGTACCCGCCGACATCCGTGCACAGGGTGGCGTGTCGCGCATGAGCGACCCCGACATGATCGACGGGATCATCAACACGGTCAGCATCCCGGTGATGGCCAAGGCACGTATCGGACACTTCGTCGAGGCGCAGATCCTGCAGAGTCTCGGCGTCGACTACATCGACGAGTCGGAGGTCCTGACGCCCGCCGACTACGCCAATCACATCGACAAGTTCGCGTTCACGGTGCCGTTCGTGTGTGGTGCCACCAACCTCGGCGAGGCGCTTCGACGCATCACCGAAGGTGCTGCGATGATCCGCTCCAAGGGTGAGGCCGGCACCGGCGACGTCTCGAACGCGACGACCCACATGCGCAAGATCCGCGATGAGATCCGACGCCTCACCTCGCTGCCGAAGGACGAATTGTACGTCGCGGCAAAGGAATTGCAGGCTCCGTACGATCTCGTCGTCGAGGTCGCCAACGCGGGCAAACTGCCGGTGACCTTGTTCACCGCCGGCGGCATCGCCACTCCTGCAGACGCCGCGATGATGATGCAGCTCGGCGCTGAGGGCGTGTTCGTCGGTTCCGGCATCTTCAAGTCGGGTAACCCCGCGCAGCGGGCGGCGGCGATCGTGCAGGCAACGACGTTCTACGACGACCCGGATGTGCTCGCGAAGGTCTCGCGCGGACTCGGCGAGGCGATGGTCGGCATCAACGTCGACGACATCCCGGCACCGCATCGTCTTGCCGAGCGCGGCTGGTAGGCGACATCGACGACATGGACACGTTCGCGCCGACAGTGGGTACGTCACCCGCGGGTGGCGAGCCCGCCGGTAGGATCTGCTGACCATGGACTCGGTGAGCATCGTCCGTGATTCGTCGCTGACCGGCAGCGACATCGTCGGAGATCTGCGACTCGACTGGTCGGTGTACAGCGACGTCGGACGTGTCCGCGACGCCAACGAAGACGCCGCTCTCGTGTTGCCCGGACGGTATCTGCTCGCAGATGGCATGGGCGGGCACGAGAGTGGCGAGCTGGCCAGTGAGGCGGCGCTCCTGACGCTGGCGGAGGTCGAGCCTGGTGCCGAACTCGCCGATACCCGAGACGTACTCGACCGACTGCTCGTCGACGCGCAGCAGCGCATCGGTGGTATCGATGGCTTCTCCGACCGACGAGCGGGGACCACTGTGACCGGCGCGGTGCTCGTCACCGACGACGACGTCCTCCACTGGCTGATCCTCAACATCGGCGATTCGCGGACGTACCGGTTCCAGAACGGCACGCTGCAGCTGCTCACACGCGACCATTCACAGGTTCAGGAGTTCGTCGACGCCGGTGTGATCACCGCCGAGCAGGCTCGAATCGACCCGCGCCGCAACGTCATCACCAGGGCGCTCGGTGCGGGTATGTCCGAGCCGGACGCCGACTACTTTTCCACCCCGGCACTACCCGGCGATGTCCTGCTCATCTGCTCCGACGGATTGACCGGCGAGCTGCCCGACGCCGAGATCGCCGAGATTCTCGCGGGTTCCGATTCCGCAGAGGATGCCGCGGCAAGCCTTGTCGACGCCGCGCTGTTCGTCGGCGCGCACGACAACGTGACCGTCGTGGTGGTGTCGGTGCGCAGCGACGAGGAGTCGGGCGAGGTCGGCGGGGAGAGCGTCGAGACGTCGGAGGACACGCCCACATGACAGCGTCGAGGTGCGCTCGCCGATGACGTCCGGGCAGGTTCCGCAGACGCAGGCCGAGCGTGCGTTCGTCGACTATTGCGGCGAGCGGTTCGGGATTCTGGCGGGTCGTCGGTTCTGGATCGGGCGTGAGGCGGATCTGTCCGTCGACGACAATCCCTATCTGCACCGTCGATTCTTGTTGCTGCACAACGTCAATGGCTTGTGGTGGTTGAGTAATCAGGGCGCGCATCTCTCGGCCAGCGTGTCTGCGGGCGACGTCGGATTCTCGGCGGTGCTCGGACCGGGCGCCCGGATGCCGCTGGTCTTCGGCCACACCACGATCGTGTTCACGGCAGGGCCGACCACCTACGAGGTGGACGTCCACACGGTGAGCCCGCACGTCGACGCGGTGACCGCGCCCGAGGTGGTCGGCGGGATGATTACGCAGGGCGTCCCGATGCTGACCGAGAGTCAGAAGCTGCTGATCGTCGTCTTGGCGGAGGAGATCCTGCGTCGTGACGGCACGGGGGCCAGTGCGATCCCCTCGTCGGCGCAGGCCGCGGGGAGACTGGGCTGGTCGCTGACGAAATTCAACCGCAAGCTCGACAACGTGTGCGACAAGCTCGACCAGCTCGGAGTCAGCGGAATGCGAGCAGGCGGCGGAAAGCTCGCGAGCAATCGCCGGGCGAAGCTCGTCGAGTACGCGGTGGCCTCGCGCATCGTCACGCGCGGCGATTTACCCCTCATCGACGAAGAGGCCGCGCGCAACGCCGCCGATTGAGTTCAATTCATTAGCTCTGAACTGCGACGATGCAGCATGGGGAGTTCTCCCCATGCCCAGGGGAGTTCTCCCCATCGACGGGCGACCTGAGCACTCATAACGTCATCTGCACGCGGTGCGAAGTACCGCGAATGACCGAGCCGAGACGGCGTAGACCGATACGGCACAAGCGATGACCGAGGAGATGCTGACATGACCGCACCTACCGCACCCCGCATTCCCGCTGTGCAACTCGACGCCTACGCCGCACGACGTCGTGCCGAGTCGGTGGCACGTCGTCAGGAGGCGTTGGCCCGCCTCGCCGCGCGTCGGATGCCGTTGCCCGGGCCTCCAGCGGCCGTCGCTGTCGGCGAAGGACCTCGGCAGGGCGCGACTGTGGCCGGTGGCCGGGGCGAACGACACATGCACCTGTTGCCGCAGCTCGATGCGAACGTGGGGGAGGCGGCGACGACCGACGAGCACCCGCGCAGCCGACAAGCACCGCCGAAGCCGCAGCTGACGCCGCGGGAGATCGAGGTGCTGCGGACGTGGCTGATGGTCGACACGAAGCCCGCAACCGCTGCGGCGCTGTACATTTCGCTCGGCACTGTGAACACACACCTCACACGTATTCGGGCCAAGTACGCCGAGATCGGCCGTCCTGCCCCGACCAAGGCGGGCCTCGTCGCGCGCGCGGTCCAGGACGGGATCGTCGAGCTCGACGAGCTCTGACCGGGCTGTGTGTCTGCCGCGGTGTCATCATGCGGGATACTGTCCAGGTGGCAGACATCGAAGAGATCCTCCAGGTCGAGCGGATCGAGAAGGACATCTACCGCGGCGGCGCGTTCGAGAGCTTTCTGCAGCGCACGTTCGGCGGCCAGGTCGCGGGTCAGGCGCTCGTCTCGGCCACCCGCACGGTTGACGACAGCTACACGGTGCATTCACTGCACGGATACTTCCTCCGGCCCGGCAATCCCGATATTCCGGCAGTCTTCCTCGTCGACCGCATCCGCGACGGACGGTCGTTCTGCACCCGCAGAGTCACCGGAATCCAGAACGGCGAGGCGATCTTCACGATGTCGGCGTCGTTCCATGTGCACGGCGACGAGGGAATCGAGCACCAGGACCGTATGCCGCCTGCGCCCGACCCCGAGTCGTTGCCCGACAGGGCCGAAACCCTGTCCGACGACGATTCGTCGGTGCTCAAGGAATGGCAGAACTTCGACCTTCGTGTGGTGCCGCGCGAGGACATGGTGACGAATCCGTATTTCGCTGCGCAGCAACGAGTCTGGTTCCGGTACCGACACCGACTGCCCGACGATCAGACCATCCACGTGTGCACGCTGGCCTACATGAGTGACATGACGTTGCTCGGATCGTCGAAGGTGCCGCACCCCGGTATCGAACCGCAGGCGGCCTCGCTCGACCACGCCATGTGGTTCATGCGACCGTTCCGTGCCGACGAATGGCTGCTCTACGACCAGAGCTCGCCGTCGGCCGGGGGTGGCCGCGCGCTGACCCAGGGCCGCATCTTCGATCGCGACGGTCGGCTCGTCGCTGCGGTCACACAAGAGGGTCTGAGCCGCACCGGCCGCCAGATGCCCGCCGACCAGCACGCACGGCACGACAGGTGACCGCGGACACCGGATCGCCACGTGTCGGAGTCCTCGCACTGCAGGGTGATGTGCGCGAACATCTCGCCGCCGTCGCCGCTGCGGGAGCGACGCCGATCAGTGTGCGTCGTCGCGAAGAACTCGACGCCGTCGACGGATTGATCATCCCGGGCGGGGAGTCGACGACGATGAGCAGACTCCTGGGCGTGTTCGACCTCTACGAACCGCTGCGCGCGCGCCTCCGCGATGGCATGCCTGCCTACGGTTCGTGTGCGGGAATGATCATGCTCGCCTCGGAGATCCTCGACACACGGCCCGATGCCCGGCATCTCGACGCGCTCGACATCACGGTGCGACGCAACGCGTTCGGACGGCAGGTGGAATCGTTCGAGACCGATCTGGAGGTCGACGGCATCACCGACGGTCACCCGATGCGTGCGGTCTTCATCCGCGCGCCCTGGGTCGAGCGGGCAGGCGAGCGCGTGGAGGTTCTGGCCCGAGTGACCGAGGGTCCCGCGGAGGGTCGGATCGTCGCGGTACGTCAGGGTGACGTCCTCGCGACGTCGTTTCATCCGGAGGTGACAGGCGATCGACGAGTGCACGAATACTTCGTCGGGATGGTCGCCGCTAAGATCGAATGACGAACGACACCGTGCGTGGCAACGACGCCGCGGGCACGCGAAAGGATCGGAACAGCGTATGAGCGGCCATTCCAAATGGGCGACCACCAAGCACAAGAAGGCGGTCATCGACGCCAAGCGCGGCAAGATGTTCGCCAAGTTGATCAAGAACATCGAGGTCGCGGCACGTACCGGGGGTAGTGACCCCGCCGGTAATCCGACGCTGTACGACGCGATCCAGAAGGCGAAGAAGAGCTCGGTACCCAACGACAACATCGAGCGCGCACGCAAGCGCGGCGGTGGCGAAGAAGCCGGTGGCGCCGACTGGCAGACCATCACGTATGAGGGTTACGGACCGAACGGCGTCGCGATCCTCATCGAGTGCCTGACCGACAACCGCAATCGCGCTGCCGGCGAGGTCCGCACCGCGATGACGCGTAACGGCGGCAACATGGCCGACCCGGGTTCGGTGGCCTACCTCTTCACCCGCCGAGGTGTGGTGACGCTGGAGAAGAACGGACAGTCCGAGGACGACATCCTGATGGCGGTCCTCGATGCCGGCGCTGAGGAAGTCAACGATCTCGGCGACTCGTTCGAGGTGGTCAGCGAGCCGACCGACCTCGTCGCTGTGCGCACCGCACTGGTCGACGCCGGTATCGACTACGACTCCGCCGAGGCCGACTTTCGTGCCTCCGTCGAGGTGCCGGTCGACGCCGAGGGCGCCCGAAAGGTCTTCAAGCTGATCGACGCGCTCGAAGACTGTGACGACGTCCAGGACGTGTACAGCAACGTCGACGTCAGCGACGAGGTCCTCGCGGAACTCGACGCCTGAGTTTCAGTTCGTTCGGGCGAGCGCCGGTCGGTCCGGGTGGTCGTAGCGCACCTCGAGGTCGGCGGTCGGAGCGTGCGCATCGTCGTCGAGCAGGGGTCGGATGGTCCACTGCTCGGCGTCGGGCGTCCGGCGTCGCAGAGCGCCCTCCGACATGGCCAGGTGGATCACTAGGTCGAGGTCGAGTCCGTGTGTGCGCAGCATCGGGCCTGCGACGACGATGATCTGGGAGTCGGTGGCGTACTGGTGTTCGTCGCGAAATGATCTGTCGCGCACCGGGTCCCATAACCGTGGCAGCCATCGTCGATGCGTCTGGACGGCGTCGATCACCTCCCGGCCGATCGCGGCGAAGTCGAACCAGTTCTCCCGGTATGACTCGGGATCGGATCTGCCGTACTCCAGCCGCAGCGATGCCGGGCGCAGATAGTCCGACGTGTGGACAACGGCCGCCGCTCGGCCGCGCGCTCGCAGACCGTCGACGATCTCGGAGGCGAGTATCTCTGGCGTGGCGGCGGGCGCGCCGTCGACTCCGACGACGGCGATGCCGGGAAGGTCGGCGCAGCGGTCGATGCACAGCTGCGCCAGGCCCTGCGGAGTAAACGGTTCGAATCGCGTCATCGAGTCCACTCTTACGCCGTGTCGATCACCCGCATTGTCGGGCCCCCTCGGTAATATCTCGAACAACTGTTCGCTGCAATCCGAGGAGTACGTGTGCGAGTGATGGGCGTCGACCCGGGGCTGACGCGATGCGGTATCGCCCTCGTCGAGTCGGGTGCTGGTCGCCAGGTGACTGCGCTCGACGTCGACGTTGTCCGCACACCGACCGACATGGACCTCGAACGACGACTGCTCGCGGTGTACACCGCGGCCTCTCATTGGCTCGACACGCACCACCCCGACGTCGTCGCGATCGAGCGGGTGTTCGCCCAGAACCAGGTCTCCACGGCGATGGGCACCGCGCAGGCAGGTGGCGTCATCGCGCTCGCCGCAGGTCAGCGCGAGATACCCGTACGCTTCCACACCCCATCTGAGGTCAAAGCCGCGGTGACCGGCAGCGGACGTGCCGACAAAGCGCAGGTCACCGCAATGGTCACCCGCATTCTCGGCATGCAGACCAAGCCGCGCCCCGCCGACGCCGCCGACGCGTTGGCTCTCGCGATCTGCCACTGTTGGCGAGGCCCGATGGCCGAGCGGATGCTGGCTGCGCAGCGGCAGGCCGAGGCCGCGGCCGTCCGACATCGTGAGAAGATCGCCGCCGCGCGCGAGCGCGCCGCCGATACCGCGCGCGAGCGCGCCGCCGATACCGCGCGCGAGCGCGCCGCCAGCGCAGCACAGGGGAGGAGCGGATCATGATCGCATCTGTTCGTGGGCCGGTTGTCGACGTCGCGCTCGACCATGTGGTGATCGATTGCGCCGGTGTCGGATACCGCGTTCTCGCCACGCCGTCGACGTTGTCGCGGATGCATCGGGGTGAGGAGTCGACGCTGCTCACCTCGATGATCGTGCGCGAGGACTCGATGACCCTGTACGGGTTCACCGAGCCCGACGCCAGAGCGTTGTTCGCGCTGTTGCAGACCGTGACCGGTGTCGGGCCGCGGCTCGCGATGGCCACGCTGGCCGTCCTCGAACCCGAGGCGCTGCGCAGGGCTCTGGCCGACTCCGACGTCACAGCGCTCACCTCCGTCCCCGGGATCGGCAAGCGGGTCGCCGAGCGGCTCGTCGTCGAGCTTCGTGACAAGGTCGACCGCCCGGCGGTAGACGGATCGGTAGGCGTAAGCGTCACCGGCGGTGGAGTGCGGGCTCAGGTTATCGAGGCGCTCATCGGGCTCGGCTTCACCGCGGCGCCCGCGGAGAAGGCCGTCGTCGCGATTCTCGCGGAGACACCTGATGCCGACGCGTCCGCCGCCTTGCGGAAATCCCTTGCGGTGCTGGGTAAGTCGTGATGAGTTCCGACGAGCCGATCGAGCGCGAGGTCAACGCGACGCCCGTGCGGTCCGATGGCGACCTCGACGCGGGCCTGCGTCCGCGTTCACTGGCCGACTTCATCGGGCAACCGCGGGTGTGTGAACAGCTCGAACTCGTTCTGCACGGAGCGCGTGGTCGGGGAGGAACACCCGACCACATCCTGTTGTCCGGACCTCCTGGGCTGGGCAAGACGTCGTTGGCGATGATCATCGCCGCCGAGATGGGGGCCGCGATCAGGGTCACGTCTGGTCCGGCGCTCGAGAGGGCAGGCGATCTCGCGGCGATGCTGTCGAATCTGGTCGAGGGAGACGTGCTCTTCATAGACGAGATTCACCGAATCGCCCGCCCCGCAGAGGAGATGCTGTATCTCGCCATGGAGGACTTCCGAGTCGACGTCGTGGTGGGCAAGGGGCCGGGCGCGACGTCGATTCCACTCGACGTCGCACCGTTCACGCTCGTCGGAGCGACCACGCGGTCGGGGTCGCTGACCGGCCCGCTGCGCGACAGATTCGGGTTCACCGCCCACATGGAGTTCTACGAGACCGACGAGTTGGTGCGAGTCCTCCGCCGTTCTGCGGGCATTCTCGGCATCGATCTCGGCGGCGACGCGGCGTCGGAGATCGCGAGTCGGTCACGCGGGACACCGCGTATCGCGAATCGGCTGCTGCGGCGTGTACGCGACTATGCGGAGGTGCGCGGTGACGGAACCGTCACTGTCGACACCGCACGGGCTGCGCTGGCCGTCTACGACGTCGACGAACTCGGCTTCGACCGGCTCGACCGCGCCGTGCTCAATGCGCTGATCAGGGCTTTCGGCGGTGGACCGGTGGGTGTGTCGACTCTGGCCGTTGCCGTCGGCGAAGAGCCCGCAACCGTCGAAGAGGTCTGCGAACCCTTTCTCGTGCGTGCGGGGATGATCGCGCGGACTCCACGCGGTCGAGTGGCGACGGCCGCGGCGTGGCACCACCTCGGATTGACACCGCCTGCGGGTGCGCTGAACGCGACATTCGGTGTTCGTCCGCGCGACGTCGACGGTGAATCGCTGTTCGACGACCTCTGAGCACCCAGGTAGTGAGCCAAATGTCCGAATTCGCGGCATGGCACACTAGAGGGAGTGCACTGCTACGGCGTGCAACCTCAACATTCAACGAAGGACTGATCGCTCTCTCATGGAATCTCTGCTCTTTCCGCTTCTGCTCGTGCTCCTCGCCGGCTTCATGTTCTTCTCCATGCGCAAGCAGAAGAAGCGCGCTGCCGAGCAGCAGGACATGCAGAATTCGATTCAGACCGGCACGCGCATCCAGCTCACCTCGGGCCTGTTCGGCACCATCATCGACGCCTCGTCGGCGGACTACATCGACGTCGAGATCGCGACCGGAGTGGTCACGCGCTGGAATCGCCTGGCAATCATGAAGGTCGTACCCACCGAGGATGCCGCGGCGACCTACGCCGGTTACGTCCCGCCGAGCGCACCCCTCACCGCAGACGGTGACGAGTTCTCGACCATCGACGGCACCGTGAGCTACGACTCCCTCTCGGGTGGCGACGACGACCGCGACGCCGACGACACAGAGATCAACCTGCGTAAGGATCAGGGCGGAAACAGCTCCGATTCGGACAAGTAACGCGTCTGGTCTGTGCAGCACTGCTGGCGCGTCACACTGCCAGGTGGGGGTGTGTGAACGCGTCAGCGCTGATCAGTAGAGTGGCGTGCGGCCGTGTGGCCTATCAGTACAGTGGCCTGCGGCCATCTGACGCGCGCTGAAGGAGATCGAGTACAACGTGACCACCCCTCGCCGGGCGACAGAGACGTCGACCAACAAACGGGCGTCGACCAACACACGAGGATCGTCGACCAAGACACGAGGGTCGTCGACCACAAAGCCAGCGAAGAAGCGGCGGTCGCCAGCGCGTGAGATCCCGCCCTGGCGCCCGCTGACCCTGTTCTTCGTGCTGCTTGCGGCGATCTACGCGCTCATCTTCTTCACCGGTGGCGGATCACCGGAGCCGAAGCTCGGCATCGACCTGCAGGGTGGCACCCGAGTTACGTTGACTGCGCGTACGGAGTCGGGCAATCCGCCAACGCGTGAACAACTCGATCAGGCCAAGCAGATCATCGAGCAGCGCGTCAATGGCCTCGGCGTCTCCGGGTCAGAGGTCGTCGTCAACGGCAGCAATCTGATCATCACGGTTCCCGGTCAAGATGGCGCCCAGGCCAAAACGCTCGGCCAGACCGCTCGCCTGTTCGTACGTCCCGTCGTCGAGGTGCAGGCCGCCACGCCGCAGCCGAAGAAGGACGACGCGGCGAAACCGACCGACGAGCAGCCCGCCGACCAGGCGGCCAAGGCAATCGAGGAGCAGCGCAAGCTGCGACAGGTTCCCGCGGGCGCCAACACCGACGGGCTCAAGGCCTACATGTCCAAGATGGACTGCTCGACCGGCGCGAACGATCCACTTCTCGGTAACGACATCTCCGATCAGTACCTCGTGGCGTGTTCGGAGGACGGCAAGCAGGTCTACCTGCTCGCGCCTCAGATCATCGACGGTCGCGATATCAGCTCTGCGAGTTCGGGATCCGATCAGCAGACGGGTGCGTGGACGGTCTACCTCGACTTCAAGCCGAACGCGGCGCAGACCTGGAGCGAGTTCACCGCCAAGAACATCGGCAACACCACCGCGTTCGTCCTCGACAGCCGTGTCGTGTCGGCCGCGACGATCAATTCGCAGATCTCCGGCGGCAAGACACAGATCACCGGATCGTTCAACGAGACAGAGGCCAGCGACCTCGCCAATGTGCTGAAGTACGGCTCGCTGCCGCTTTCGTTCAAGACGTCCGACGCTGAGACGGTCTCGGCAACGCTGGGTCTGCAATCGTTGCGTGCGGGTCTGATCGCAGGCCTGATCGGTCTGATCGCGGTCTTCATCTACGCCCTCGCCTACTACCGTGCGCTCGGCTTCCTCACGATCCTCTCGCTGATCCTCGCCGGCGCCGCGGTCTACGGCATCATCGTGTTGCTCGGCCGATGGATCGGATTCACGCTCGACCTCGCGGGTATCGCGGGTCTGATCATCGGTATCGGTATGACGGCCGACTCGTTCGTCGTCTACTTCGAACGCATCAAGGACGAGATGCGCGAGGGACGAAGTTTCCGGTCGGCGGTGCCGCGTGGCTGGGCCAGCGCCCGCCGGACCATCTGGTCGGGCAATGCTGTCAGCTTCATCGCCGCAGCCGTGATCTACATCCTCGCGATCGGAGAGGTCCGTGGGTTCGCGTTCACGTTGGGTCTCACAACCATCATCGACGTCGTCGTGGTCTTCCTCGTCACCCATCCGCTTGTTGTGCTGGCCAGTAGGAGCGACTTCCTCTCGCGGCCGAAGATCAACGGCCTCGGCGCGGTGAGTGAGGTGGCGCGACAGCGTCGCCAGCGCACCAGCAGGACAGACCGGGCGGCCGCAGAACGCACCGACAACGAGCAGACCGTCGCAGAAGGAACGTCGAAATGACAACCACCAACGACACACGCGACGGCTCGGCGCCGACTCCGTCTGCCGGAAGCGACGCCGACTTCGTCGCCGACACCAACAGGTCGTTCCTGTCGCGGCTCTATACCGGCACCGGTGCATTCGAGATCGTCGGACGCAGGCGCATGTGGTACCTGGTGAGCTTGGCGATCGTCGTCATCTGCATCGCTTCCATCGCAATCCGAGGGTTCTCCTTCGGTATCGAGTTCGAAGGCGGAACACAGGTCTCCATCCCCGTCACACAGGGTGTGACGAGCCAATCCGTCGAAGACGTCACGACCAAGGCGCTGGGCAGCGCGCCGGAAGCGGTCCAGACCGCGGGTTCCGGTGCTGCGCAGACCGTGCAGGTGCGTACCGAGACGCTGACGGTGCAGCAGGCGTCGACACTCACCCAGGCGTTGACCGACCGCTTCGGGCCAGAACTCACCAACCGCGACGTGAGCATCTCCGAGGTGAGTTCGACCTGGGGCAAAGAGATCACCGAGAAGATGCTCATCGCCCTTGCGGTGTTCCTCGTGATCGTCTTCGTCTACATCGCCATCCGCTTCGACAGGGAGATGTCGGTTGCGGCACTCGCCTCGCTGTTGTTCGACATCGTCGTGACGGCGGGCATCTATTCGCTCGTCGGTTTCGAGGTCACTCCGGCAACGGTGATCGGTCTGCTCACCATCCTGGGCTTCTCGATCTACGACACCGTCGTCGTGTTCGACAAGGTCGGTGAGAACACCCGGTCGGTCTTGCAGACGACGCGTCGGACGTACGCCGAGCAGGCCAACCTCGCGATCAACCAGACCCTGATGCGGTCGATCAACACGACGGTCATCTCCGTGCTTCCGATCATCGCGCTGATGGTGATCGCCGTGTGGTTGCTCGGTGTCGGCACGCTCAAGGACCTCGCACTGATCCAGTTGGTCGGCGTCGTCGTCGGTACCTACTCGTCGATCTTCCTCGCGGCCCCGCTACTCGTCACGCTCAAGGAACGTCGTTCCGACATCAAAAAGCACACCGCGCGTGTGCTGGCGCGTCGCGACGCGATCGAGGCCGGTGAAGACGTCAGCGCGGCAGACCGGCCGGTTCGTGGTCGCGCGGCGTCGAGCACACGGAGTGCTCGCGCTGCAAAGGATGCGGGGGAGGAGCCGCAGGCTCCCACCGGCAAGCGTCGGCGTTCCCGATAGGCGCGCCGTGACCTCAGTGCGCAGCACGAAAGTGCTCGCGATGGTGTTGGCGGGCCTCGTCATGGTCGGGGTGGTCGCCGCGTGCGGCGACGACCCACCGCCGACGCTCGACTACCTCACCGACGCGCGCCTGAGCACGGCCAACGCGAACACCGCCGCCGGCAACGCCGACGGCGCGTTGATGCTGACCGGCCGAGTGTTCCCCGGGTTCAGTTATCTCGGGGCGTCGGGTCAGGTGACGCCCGACCGTGACATCGGCACCGTGAGCGTGCAGGCGGGTCCGGTACAGACGCTGACCTACCAGTTCACGCCCGACGCCGCGTTCTCCGACGGCACGCCGCTCGACTGCGACGATCTGGTCCTCGCGTGGACGGCGATGAGCGGACGGTTTCCGGAGTTCGGGGCCGCGACCACCGCCGGGTACCGCGACATCGACGCCGTCGACTGCAATGCGGGCTCCAAGTCGGCGACAGTGACCTTCAAGCGCGGTCGCGACTACCGTGACTGGCTTTCGCTGTTCGGCGCGGGCACCCTCATGCCCGCGCAGGTGGTCGGCCGTGTCGCGGGCGTCGCCGACGTACTGACGTCGATCAGGTCGTCCGACCGGGCCGCGATCCGCAAGATCGCGAAGGCCTGGACATCGGCGTTCGAGCTGCGAGCGGGCGGCGGTGCCGACAACGTACCGTCGTCGGGTCCCTACGAGATCTCCGAGGTGACCGACGCAGGCGTGCTGCTCGTCCCCAACCCGAAGTGGTGGGGAGACGCACCGAAGGTGTCGAGGATCCTCGTGCATGGCAGGTCCGACGCGGCACGCCTCATCACTGGCAACTCGTACAGCGTCGCCGACGTGACTGCAGGACTGACAGACGGCGATGCCAAACGCAGCGACCAGAACTCCGCGGGGCAGGTGCAAGCCCCCGACGCGCCCGGCCGGGCGCTGGGCGTCGAAGAAGTGGTGCTCTCGCGTCGTGGGGTCTTCGCCGACGTCGCCGTTCGACGGGCGTTCGCCAGTTGTGTACCCCGGGATGCGCTGACGCGCACGTTCGGCCAGGGTGCGCAGTTGTGGAATCTCCGGACGCTTGCGCCCGCGGACCGCCTCGCGGCAGCGATCAACGGCGAGTTCGGTCAGGGATACCTGCGTGCGAACATCGCCAAGTCGCGAGAACTCCTTGCTGGAGCGGGTGAGGAGTCGGGCATCCGGGTCCGCATCGGCTACCTCGCGCCAGGTGACCGACAACGGCAGATGGTCGCAGCGATCGCCGACTCCTGTCGCGCGGCCGGCATCTCGGTCACTGACGTGTCGTCGCCTCAGTTCGGTATCAGCGACCTCGGAAAGACCGCCGACGCGGTGTTGGTGGTCAACGGAACGTCGTTCGCCGCGGCGGGCGCAGCCGATCCGAGCCGAGACGCGTATCAGCTGTTCGACGGAGATCCGTTGGACATCAACGACTTTGACGATCAGGCAGTCTCCGATGCTATCGCCGCGCGCAGCGTCGGCGCGCTCGGTAGCGAACACTTGAGTCTCGTCCGGACGATCGAGGGCGCGGCGTGGTCGGACATCCCGTCGATTCCGCTGTTTGCTGCTCCGCGGGTTCGACGATGGAATGATCGAGTCGACAACGTGGTTGCCGGACTCGGCCGCAATGGAACGGGATGGAACATGGATCGGTGGGTGAGCGGTGAGTGAGCGCGTGAGCGGGCGCGCGACCGGCGGTTCCGACGAGGTCACGCGCGAGGCGGTCCTCCTGGCACGGGCGGCGATCGCCGAGCATCAACGCACGGTTCCCGACTTTCCGAAGCCGGGCATCCTCTTTCGTGATCTGACCCCGGTCCTCGCCGACACGGAGGGATTCTCGTCGATCGTGACGGCGCTGACACACGGGTGTTCGGGCGTCGACCTCGTGGCGGGAATCGACGCGCGCGGCTTCTTGGTCGGCGGTGCCGTCGCACAAGAGCTGGAGGTCGGCATCCTGGCGGTCCGTAAGGGCGGAAAACTGCCCCCGCCGGTCTACGGCGTCGACTACGACCTCGAGTACGGCACAGCTCGGCTGGAGATCCCGGCGAGCGGCATCGACATCACCGGTCGGCGCGTGCTGATCGTCGACGACGTCCTCGCAACGGGTGGAACCGCTGTCGCGGCGTCGAAACTCATGGGTCTGGCGGGTGCCTCGGTTGTCGGGGTCGCGGTGATCATGGAGCTCGCCGATCTCGGCGGGCGCGCGAAGATCGCTGCCGAACTCGGGCCGGAAGTGGGCCTGCACGCGATCACCGACGACCGCTGAGCCCGGTCGGTCCGCAGCGCACGCCGCGCCCGGCGTCGGCGCCGGATTAGACTCGTCACATACGGTGTTGAAATCTTCCGGGATCAGTTCTCATCGGTCGACGTCCGCGTGTCGGTACGGCGGCCTGACGTCCTGAGAAGACGCACCACGAGAAGGAGGCAGCATGGCGAACGAGACCGAGGCGGCCGTCGCTCGTGAGCGGGTCACGCCGACCGCCCCCGCAGAGCAGGCCCGTCCCGCTGCTCCCGCCCCGGTGAGTGCGCCCGATGGCACTGGGGCCACCGAGCCCGCTGCTCCCGCCGACACCACGCATGCCTCGGCGTCGCGGCGCGTTCGCGCTCGACTCGCACGTCGGATGACCGCGACCCGCAGCTCGGTGCGCCCGGTGCTCGAACCCCTGGTCACCCTGCATCGGGAGATCTATCCCAAGGCCGACATCGCGCTTCTGCAGCACGCCTACGACGTCGCCGACGAACGCCATCGTGGTCAGAACCGGAAGTCGGGCGACCCATACATCACCCATCCGCTCGCGGTCGCGACGATTCTCGCCGATCTCGGGATGGACACCACCACGCTCGTCGCCGCGCTGTTGCACGACACCGTCGAGGACACCGGCTACACCCTCGAGGCGCTCGAGAGTGAATTCGGTGCCGAGGTCGCCCATCTCGTCGACGGCGTGACCAAGCTCGACAAGGTGGCCCTCGGCAGCGCCGCCGAAGCCGAGACGATCCGCAAGATGATCATCGCGATGGCACGCGATCCGCGGGTTCTCGTCATCAAGGTCGCCGACCGCCTCCACAACATGCGCACGATGCGCTTCCTCCCGCCGGAGAAGCAGGCGCGCAAGGCTCGTGAAACGCTGGAAGTGATTGCGCCACTTGCCCATCGGCTCGGCATGGCAACGGTCAAGTGGGAACTCGAAGACCTCTCTTTCGCGATTCTGCACCCCAAGCGCTACGAGGAGATCGTGCGGCTCGTTGCCGACCGCGCGCCCTCGCGCGACACCTATCTCGCCCGTGTGCGCGCCGACATCAACAACGCGCTGTCGTCGGCCAAGATCACCGCGACGGTCGAGGGTAGGCCCAAGCACTACTGGTCGATCTATCAGAAGATGATCGTCAAGGGTCGCGACTTCGACGACATCCACGATCTCGTCGGCATGCGCATCCTGTGCGACGACGTGCGTGACTGCTACGCGGCGGTCGGCGTCGTGCATTCGCTGTGGCAGCCGATGGCCGGACGTTTCAAGGACTACATCGCTCAGCCGAGGTTCGGCGTGTACCAGTCGTTGCACACCACGGTCATCGGGCCGGAGGGCAAGCCCCTCGAGATTCAGATCCGCACCAACGACATGCACCGCACCGCCGAATTCGGTATCGCCGCGCATTGGCGATACAAGGAGGGTGGCTACCGGGATCGCAAGGGACGCAAGACCGATACGGCCGAGATCGACGACATGGCGTGGATGCGTCAACTCCTCGATTGGCAACGAGAAGCCGCCGACCCCGGCGAGTTTCTCGAGTCGCTGCGCTACGACCTCGCCGTCAAGGAGATCTTCGTCTTCACGCCGAAGGGCGACGTGATCACGCTGCCCGCGGGCTCGACGCCCGTCGACTTCGCCTACGCGGTGCACACCGAGGTGGGGCACCGATGTATCGGTGCCCGCGTCAACGGCCGACTCGTCGCGCTCGAACGCGAACTCGAGAACGGCGAAGTCGTCGAGGTGTTCACGTCGAAGGCTCCCAACGCCGGGCCGAGCAAGGACTGGCAGAACTTCGTCGTCTCGCCCCGAGCGAAGGCCAAGATCCGCCAGTGGTTCGCCAAGGAGCGTCGTGAAGAGGCTCTGGAGACCGGCAAGGACGCGATCGCCAAAGAGGTTCGACGAGGCGGATTGCCACTGCAGCGTCTGATGAGCGCCGAGTCGATGGCCGCGATCGCCAAGGAACTGCGCTACGCCGACGTCAGCGCGCTGTACACGGCTGTCGGCGAGAACCATGTGTCCGCACGGCACGTCGTGAATCGGCTCGTCTCGTCCCTCGGTGGCATCGACGACGCCGCAGAGGAGATCGCCGAGCGATCGACACTGTCGACGATGCCGTCGCGGACCAGGGCAGGCGGCGATGCCGGGGTCGTCATCGAGGGTGTCGACAACGTCCTCATCAAGCTCGCGAAGTGTTGTACGCCGGTTCCCGGCGACGACATCCTCGGCTTCATCACGCGCGGCGGGGGTGTCAGCGTCCACCGCACCGACTGCACCAACGCGGGTGAACTGCGCCGCCAGGACGAACGAATCATCCCTGTGACCTGGGCGCCGTCGGCCGAGTCGGTGTTCCTGGTCGCCATCCAGGTGGAGGCCCTCGACCGTCACCGGCTGCTGTCGGACGTGACCAAGGTACTCGCCGACGAAAAGGTGAACATCCTCTCGGCGTCGGTGACCACGAGCCGCGACCGCGTCGCGGTCAGCAAGTTCACCTTCGAGATGGGCGACCCCAAACACCTCGGCCACGTTCTGAACGTCGTGCGCAACGTCGAGGGCGTCTACGACGTCTACCGCGTGACCTCCGCGGCGTAGCTGCGCGCCCGCTCAACGGTCTCGGGCGCCCAGTGGGCGTTCTCGGGCGCACACTCGACACAGAGAAGCGGGGGGGGGGGGGGGGGGGGGGGGGGGGGGGGGGGGGGGGGGGGGGGGGGGGGGGGGTGTGGGGGGGGGGGGGGGGGGGGGGGGGGGGGGGGGGGGGGGG
>NZ_LZMO01000290.1:0-14451 GCF_001665715.1 Gordonia sp. 852002-10350_SCH5691597 | reverse complement strand
CGTGGCGAGGCGGTGCCGCGCGATCACGATGCCCGAATCGGTGGCGATGTCGATGTGTCCGTCCCCGAGCCGCTCGCTCACGGTGACTTCACTCATCGCCACCTCCGGCGGCACCGAGTACTGGTTGCCGCGCCACGCCACCAGCGCCTGGCGCGATACCGTGCGCATCTCGGTGAGCGTGGCCGGATACGGAGCCGCTGGTGGGGCGCTGAGCGGTTCGCGAGCGGCCACCGTGATCACACTCGCCCGACCATCAGAGGTCGGGCGCATCCGTGCATCCGAGCGGGTGCGGCAGAAGGTGTCGCAGCTGGTTTGCGCTTGTTCGGGTGTCGTCTCGTCGGGAAGGGTGCGCCACCAGCGTTGTGCAGCAGTGTGATTGGACTTCTCCACCACACCCTTGCGATTGCCTCTGCGAGGTGGGCACACATCGACCGAGACCCCGTAATACTTGGCCACGTCAGCGAACTCGGCGGTCAACGCGCCGGTCGACGGGTGGCAAACCGTCGCCATCCGGTCAAATCGCCACGACTTGGTGACCCCGCCGAGTCGGCGGGTGATGCGGTCGATCCCGGCGATCACCTGCGGGCGAGTCATATCCGGCGCCAGGTAGCCCCGCCATTTGCCGGAATGCGCCAACGACCCGACAAGCAGGAATGCTGTTGAACCCCAACCCCATTCGTCCGGCGGGTTCGGTAACTCCACCCAATCCCATTGCGTCTCCTCACCCGGCGGATGCTCGATGACCGCGTTCGCCCGCTCCGTCACCAGGGCGCACGCCTCACATGTCGGACGCAGGCCACGTTGCCGGATCTGGCGGGTCAATGTCGGATAGGACTGGGTGTAGCCGAGGTCCTCGAGTTCGTCGCACAACGTCCGTGACCACAGATGTGGGTCCTCAACCAGACGCGCGGTGACGTAGGCCAGGAACGGCTCGAACGGATCCGCCGCCGACTTCTTACGCTCGCCCGGGCTGCGCTCACCGTTGAGGTAGGCGCGAATGGTTTTCCTGTCGTGCCCGGTGTGGCGGGCGATCGCCGAGATCGTCCACCCCCGTTTGTGTAGTGCATGTACTTCCACATCGTTCTCCCGTGTCAACATGAAAGCGGGCCTCCCGAGATAGTTGGTGAGTGGTCAGAGACCATCAGCATCACGGGAGGCCCGCCTACTCTGGCGGTGCCACACGGGTGGGGAATTCAGATGAGCATCACTGGGGAATTTCGATGAGCGCCGTCATCGTCGCCAGTTCCAGCCGATCACCAGTGCGGGCACGAACATGATCTGCCACGCTGCCCAGTTCTCCGTCCGCGGAGACGCCATCGACTGGGTCAGGAAAAACCAGTCTGGGGAGTGAATCTGCGAGATCGCGTACAGCGCGAACGATGCGCACAGCACCGCGACCCACCATCCACGCATCAGAAGGGGGAATACGACATACGCCGAGGTCATCAACACCAGGTACAGCAACAAGATGTTGCCCTCACTGGGCAGGTAATCCATTTTCAGCGCGAGTCGGATACCTTCACCCCACCCATCGATCGGAAGTAGGAGCGTCAGCCAGCGATGCCCGGCCATCGCCGCGGCGACGGCGACGAGCGCGATCGTCAACTGGCAGAGATACAGCACGACGATCCGTTTGGTGAGACGTCGGTAGGCGAACCACAATCCGTGGCGTTCGATCCACCGCTGATACACCAGGCCCAGAACGAATCCCGACAGCAGGACGAACGCAGACATCCCGTCGACGTAGGGGAACGAGTGCGTGGGCTCGGCGATGCGCATTCCCAGGGCGAAGTGCGCCGTGATCATCGACCAGATGGCGACGCCGCGCGTGGCGTCGATGGCGAGATCACGGGTCATGGTCATTCGAGCGTAGAAGACCGCACCCCGCGTAGCCGTGCAGGGCCACGCGGGGTGCGGTTTGACTGTCTACTAAGCGATCACGTGTAGAGGTCGGCGATCGCCTTCTGATGGGCCGAGTGGATGATGTTGCGCTTGAGCTTCATCGTCGGCGTGAGCTCGCCCGAATCGATCGTGAAATCGGTGTCGAGGATGTTGAACTTCTTGATCGCCTCGGCCTTGGAGACCTTCGCATTGGCGGCGTCGACAGCCTCGGTGATCTCCGCGCGCAGCTTGTCGTTGGAGGCCAGCTCGGTCAACGGGGTGTCGGCAGCGAGCCCGTTGCGCTCGAGCCAACCGGGAACCGCCTCGGTGTCGATGGTGATCAATGCGGCGATGAATGGTTTGTTGTCGCCGACGACGAGGCACTGGCTGATCATTGGATGCGCGCGGATCGAGTCCTCGAGCTGGGCGGGGGAGACGTTCTTGCCGCCCGCGGTGACGATCAATTCCTTCTTACGGCCAGTGATGTAGAGATAGCCGTCATCGAGACGTCCGACGTCGCCGGTGTGGAACCATCCGTCGCGAATCGCGTCGGCGGTGGCGTCGGGGTTGTGCCAGTACTCGGTGAAGACCACAGGTCCCTTGACGAGAACCTCGCCGTCCTCGTCGGCAATCGCGATGGTCACGCCGGGAATCGGCCGCCCGACAGAACCCACACGCTGGTGCTCTTCGCTGTTGGCGGTGATTGCAGCTGTGGTTTCCGACAGGCCGTAGCCCTCGTAAACCGGCACACCCGCGCCACGGAAGAAGTGCCCGAGGCGCGCTCCGAGTGGGGCTCCGCCCGAGATCGCACCGTCGCAGTTGCCGCCGAGTGCGGCACGCAGCTTGTTGTAGACCAGGGCGTCGAACACCTTGTGCTTGAGCTTGAGCACGATGCCGGGTCCGCCCTTTTCCAACGCCTCGCTGTACTCGATGGCGGTGTCGGCGGCCTTGTCGAAGATTGATCCCTTACCGCCGTCGTATGCCTTCTGCTTGGCGGAGTTGTAGACCTTCTCGAACACGCGCGGCACCGACAACACGTAGTTCGGCTTGAACGTGGCGAGATGCTCGACGAGGTGCGGGATATCGCTGGTGTGACCCACGATCACGCCGCTCTCCAGGCTTGCGACGGCGATGACGCGGGCGAAGACGTGTGCCAACGGCAGGAAGAGGAGCGTCGAATTGCCCTCTTCGAGGCCCGAGCCGACGGCCTCGCGGGTCGCCGCGCATTCAGCGAGGAAGTTCGCATGGGTGAGCACCACGCCCTTGGGGCGGCCGGTGGTCCCCGAGGTGTAGATCAGCGTCGCGGCGTCGGACGACACCGTGTTGGCGTGTCGCGAATCGAGTTCGGAGTCGGGAACATCCGCGCCACGTTGTGTCAGCTCGTTCACCGCGCCGTCGTCGATGACGAAGGTCTCACGAAGCGCCGGCAATGCGGCGGTCACCTCGCGGAACTTGTCGCGATGGTTGTCGTCCTCGACGATCAGCGCGACGGTTCCGGAGTCGTCGAGAAGGTACTGAACCTGATCAGGTGCAGAGGTCTCGTACACCGCGACGGTTGTCGCGCCCGCACGCCAGATGGCGTAGTCGAGGAGCGACCACTCATACCGCGTGGCCGAACAGATCGCGACGCGGTCGCCCGGCTCGATGCCCGACGCGATGAGGCCTTTGGCCACGCCGTCGACCTCGTCGGCGAAGTGTTTGGCGGTCACTGTGATCCACTGACCGGACGACAATCGCTTGAACAATGGCAGTGTCGGGCGTTCGTCGCGATAACGAAGCAGAGTGTCGACCAGCGTGGCCTTGTCTTCGACGGTCAGATCCGACGGAGTGGCGTACTGCTGCATGTAGGTGGCCCCCTGGGACGTGGTATCCGGCATTTCGGACATAGACATAACGGACATAGTCGAGGTCGGGCGGGATGCCGCTCGGATATGTTGCCACAGAGGGTAGCAGGGAAAGTGGTGCTCATCACATTCAGGTGTGATCGACTCGGGTCATGACCGTGCGGCACGTGAATGCCGCTTTTGGCCCGCCCGCGGATTAGAGTATGAGTCGATGAACGGGACACGCAGACCATGACCGACAGCCCGACCACAGATGCGCCGTCGATCACATTCGACGATCTCGACATCGACGAACGCGTACGCAACGCCATCGCCGATGTCGGTTACGAGACCCCGTCGCCCATCCAGGCGGCCACGATTCCACCGCTCATGGAGGGTCGCGACGTTGTCGGTCTCGCCCAGACCGGTACCGGCAAGACCGCCGCGTTCGCGATTCCGATCCTGTCGCGGATCGACCCGCAGATTCGACGCCCGCAGGCGCTGATCCTCGCGCCGACCCGTGAGCTCGCACTCCAGGTGGCCGAAGCGTTCGGCAAATACTCGGCACATATGCCCGATGTACGTGTGTTGCCGATCTACGGCGGACAGAGTTACGGCGTGCAGCTCGCCGGTCTCAAGCGTGGCGCGCAGGTGATCGTCGGTACGCCGGGACGCGTCATCGACCACCTCGACAAGGGCACACTCGACATCTCCCAACTCGACTTCCTCGTGCTCGACGAAGCCGACGAGATGCTGACGATGGGATTCGCCGAGGACGTCGAACGCATTCTCGCCGAGACTCCCGACGACAAGCAGGTCGCGTTGTTCTCGGCGACCATGCCGAGCGCGATCAGACGGCTCGCCCAGCGATACCTGCACGATGCGCAGGAGATCACGGTCAAAGCCAAGACCGCGACCGCCCAGAACATCACCCAGCGCTATCTGCAGGTGTCTCACCAGCGCAAACTCGATGCCCTGACGCGCTTCCTCGAAGTCGAGACGTTCGACGCGATGATCGTCTTCGTCCGCACGAAGTCGGCAACCGAGGAACTCGCCGAGAAGTTGCGCTCGCGGGGGTTCTCCGCGGTCGCGATCAACGGCGACATGGTGCAGGCCCAGCGCGAGCGGACGATCAATCAGCTCAAGGCGGGCGGGATCGACATTCTCGTCGCCACCGACGTAGCCGCCCGCGGACTCGACGTCGACCGGATCTCGCATGTGGTCAACTACGACATCCCGCACGACACCGAGTCGTACGTGCACCGCATCGGACGCACCGGACGTGCCGGACGATCGGGTAACGCCCTGCTGTTCGTGTCACCGCGCGAGCGTCACCTGCTGCGCGCGATCGAGCGAGCAACACGCCAACCGCTCACCGAGATCGATCTGCCATCCGTCGACGACGTCAACGCCCAGCGCGTCGCGCGTTTCGCCGACTCCATCACCGAGAATCTCGCGTCGGAGAATCTCGACATGTTCCGGCAACTGATCGAGAACTACGCCCGCGACAACGACGTGGCGATGGCCGACATCGCGGCCGCGCTGGCGCTCGAGACCCGCGACGGTGGATTCCTGATGGCACCCGACCCGCCGAAGGGTGAACGTCCCGAGCGTCGGGAACGTGCGCCGCGGTCGGGTGGCGGCAACTTCGCCACCTATCGGATCGCTGTCGGACGCAAACACAAGGTGTCTCCGGGTGCGATTGTGGGCGCGATCGCCAACGAGGGCGGACTGACCCGGGGTGATTTCGGCAACATCAGCATCCGCGACGACTTCTCGATCGTCGAGCTTCCCGAGGACCTCGACCGTGAGACGTTGGATCGCCTGAGGCACACGCGGATCGGCAAGAACCCGATCGACATCCGTCGCGACCAGGGCCCGCCTCGCGCACGTGGCGGTAAACGTAATGGTCAGGGCGGTGGCGGCTTCAACCGTGACCGCCACGGCAAACGCGGTGACAGCTGGGGGAAGCGCGGTAATCCGCGCGTCGCCGGCCGTAGTCGGGGCTGACATAGCCGACCGAAGGATTCGCTGCGCGATACAACGGGTTGAAACCTGTGACCAGGCTGATGATGCGAAGGTGGACAGATCGATATCTTTCCGTAACCTTTTTTGGGGGAGAGCGGTCGATCCGGCTCCCGGCAAGCACGTAGAAGTTCTAGTTCAGGAGTGAGTCACCAGTGTCAGTGGTGAGTTCGATTACCGCAGCAGAAGCCATCGATCACGTCGAGCACGGAGACGCAGTCGTCGTCGACGCCCGTCCGCAGGTCGTCCGTCACCAGGGCAGTGTTCCCGGCGCGGTCGTTGTCGACCCGAATGAGGTCACAACTCGACTCGCGCCCACGCCGACCGGTTCTTTCCCGCTGGTCAGCAACCGCGACACCGAGATCGCCGTCGTCTCTGTGCGTTCGCAGGCACCGCGCATCGCCGAGCAGATCGCTGACCTCGGCTACACCAATGTGCACTACGTCGACGGCGGTTTCCCCGCCCTTCGAGGCACCTCGGTTCGCTGAGCTGCACCGCCACAGTGCTCGTCGACACGACCGGGCCTCCGCGGCCTTGGTAGCGTTGATGAACTCTGGTATCGCGGCGGGAAGGCAGCAAGCGCATGATCAACGACACTCCTGATGAGCGTCGGGATCAGGTGTCGAGGCTGATCGGTTTCCTCCGCGGCCTGGTCCGGTCACGATCGGTGTCGGTCACCACCGTCGACTCGCATCCCGCAGTCGTGTGGGTAGGCAGGTCGACGCCGGTGCAGGTACGCACGGGAGCGGCGCCAGGACAGACCGTCGTCGAGGTATCTCCGGACGATGACACGTATTCGCAACTGTCGACGATCCTCGACGACCTCGTCGCCGATCCCGAGGCGCTCGAGATCGTCCTCGCCAACGGACTGGTCACCGTCGTCGACAAGGAGAACGACGCCGAGCCCCTCGTTCGCGAACACCTGCTGACTCAGGACGTCGTCGCGGAACGCGACACCGATTCGGGGGTCATCCGGATCTCGCTCGGATCCGCGGGCGTTCCGATGATCCACGACACCCACCTGCTCGCCTCCATCGACGGCATCGACCTGTCCGAGGCGGTCAAGCAGCGGGGACGTGTAGCAGGCCTGACGAACATCGCAAATTCTGCTGCGGGACAACTTGTTTCCGCGTGGCGCGACAACGTCGTCATCGACGACGATCACGTGTCACTGACCATCGACCTCGCGCCGGCCATCGTTCTCCGCAACCGCGGAACGGGGTCGGCGTTGCGCTTCTACGACGCCATGCTGGCGGCACTGCGCGAGCCGGACACCGAGGTGCCGATCGGGCTGTCGCAGCTCGTCGCGCCCATCGAGGCAGCAGACCGGCTGGCGGCGCTCAGCGGGCCGGGAACGACTCCTGCGGCCGAACTCGTCGCCGATGCGATGTTCCCGCTCGCGTCCAATGTCGAGCAACGTGACGTGCTGGCCCAACTCGGTGTCGACAGCGGCGTGGTCGTCGAAGGACCACCTGGTACCGGCAAGACCCAGACCATCGCGAACGTCCTCTCGGCACTTCTCGCCAAGGGGCAGCGCGTGCTGGTGACCAGTGAGAAGGTCAACGCGCTGCAGGTGCTGCGCGACATCCTCCCGCCGGAGCTACGCGAGTTGACCGTTTCGCTCGCCGACATCAGCACCGACAGTTACGACGCCGTGGTGTCGGGCGTCGAGGCGATCGCCGACCGCAAGTCCAGTTTCTCACCCGGTGTCGCCGACGCAGAGATCGACGACCTCGCCTACCGCCGTGCGCAGGCGGTCGATCGGCGCGAGCGTGCGCTCCGCGGTCTGTGGGACCTGCGTTCGTCCGAGACCGAGGTGCACGAGTGGGTTGCGGGCGACTATCGCGGTACCGCGGCGTCGATCGTGCGCGCGTGCAACGCCGACGCCGAACGTTTCGACTGGCTTCCCGGGCCGCTCGACGGCGCTTTGCCTCCACTGGACGGCGGCGAGTTCACCCGACTGCTCGAACTGCTTCGCCGCGTCGGTGACGATTCCGGGCGTCTCGCGCAGCGACTGCCGGACCTCGACGACTACCTACCCGACACGATGACGATGGACGCGATCTGCGAACGGATCAGACAGCGACCCGAGGAGCCGATGGTCGGTAGCGGTTCGTTGATGTCGATCCTGTCGGACGTCGGAAGCGAACGGTTGCTGCGGATAAAGGGGATCTGCGATCACCTCGCGGTGGCCTCCGGTGAGGTCGCGACGTTCCCGCCACTGGTCGTCGACATGGCCGACAGGCTCCTCGCCGGTCAGGAAGCGCACCTGTGGTCGCGCGTCACGGCTCTCTCGTCGGTCATCGCCGACGCCGCGCAGCGTGACCGGGCGATCGGCGCGCACGTCATCGTCGTCGAGAACGCGAGGCCTGGTGACAGTGAGCGGTTCGCAGCTGCCGCGACCTATCTTCGCGAGGGTGGACGCTGGCGTGGCCGCCTCCTGAGATCCGAACAGCAACGGGCAGTAGAAGAATCGGGCGCCATAGCCAGCGTCGACGGCCACGCAGCCACCGACGCCGACAGCCTGGCGCTCGTCGCTGATCACCTCGCGGTCCTCGATGCCGTGAGTCAGGTGCATCGCGTGCTCGCGGATCTGCATGTCCCCGTCGACACCGCCGGTTCCCGATCCAAGCAGCTCAGCCAGCTCGTCCGCCTCGACACGCAGCTCGCCTGGGTATCGGATCTGCTTTCTGCGCGTGATCAGTTGATTCGCGAGCTCGAGTACATCAGTCCCGGTGGCCCGCGCCCGCGCAGCGTCGCGCAGGTCGCAGAGGTTGCCCACCAGGGTGCGTCGATCGCGGCGGCCAACGATGCGATTCTCGCCGAGCAGGAACTGGCCGATCACGCGTACCGGCTGTCAACCGAGGTCGAAAGGGGACCGTCGCCCGAAGGCGATGCACTTGTCGCCGCACTGGCCAACGCCGATGCGGAGGCGATCAGGGCGGCGCGACGTGCGTTCACCACTGCGCGTGGTGAGCTGAACGACCAAGCGGCCGTCGATCTGCTCGCTCTGCGGCTGCGCGGCAAGGCACCGGAGTTCTACGCGGCGCTGGCCGCAACAGCTGACGACCCGGCGTGGGACGCGCGCCTACGTGACGTGGTCGGCGCGTGGGAGTGGCGTCGGGCGCGGACCTGGGTGGCCGAACGCAGCGACCCCGACGCCGAGGCGCGTCTGGCGTCGGCACTCGACGAGGCCGACGCCGACATCGCACAGTTGACCACCAAGCTCGCCGCCGCGCGCGCGTGGCGGGCGTGTCTCGCGCGCACCACCGTCGCCCAGGTGCAGGCGTTACAGTCCTACCGCGACCACATGATCAATCTCGGCAAGGGATCGGGCAAGCACGCCAACCGATTCCGGGCTGCCGCGCGCGAAGCGATGGAGCAGGCGCAGTCGGCAGTTCCCGCGTGGATCATGTCGACCAGCCAGGTCGCCGATATGCTTCCGCCCGAACCGAATTCGTTCGACGTCGTGATCGTCGACGAGGCGAGTCAGGCCGACATCACCAGTTCGTTTCTGCTGTGGCTCGCGCCCCGCGTCATCGTCGTCGGCGACGACAAGCAGTGCGCCCCACGCGGACTCGCCGGAACCTCGCTCGACGATGCGTTTGCCAGGCTCGACGCTGAGCTTCCCGATCTCCCGCATTATCTCCGCGACGGGCTGACACCGCGATCGAGTCTGTTCTCGTTGCTGCGCAGTCGATTCGGTCACCTTATCCGACTGCGTGAACATTTCCGGTCGATGCCGGAGATCATCGAGTACTCGTCGCGACAGTTCTACGGTGGGTCGCCACTCGTTCCCGTTCGACAGTTCGGTGCCGATCGGCTCGATCCCCTGCGGACCGTGCGGGTCGACGGCGTGGCCTCCGGCCAGGGGCAGTCGTTGGTGAACGAAGGCGAGGCCGCGGCGATCGTTGCGACACTGCTCGATTGCCTCGCCGATTCCGCCTATGCCCAACTCGATTTCGGCATCATCGCGCTGCAGGGAGCCAAGCAGGTCGATGAGATCACCCGTCTCCTGCGTGAGGCCGTCGACGAGGAGACCTGGCGTGCGCGTCGTATCCGGGTGGGCACCCCGCCCGACTTCCAGGGCGACGAACGACATGTGATGTTCTTGTCGATGGTGGTCTCCGACCCCGCATCACTGAGTGCCCTCACCCGCGCAGAGTCACAGCGTCGAATCAACGTCGCCGCGTCGCGCGCGATGGACCAGGTGTGGTTGTTCCACTCGGTCGGACTCGACGATCTGCGTCCCAACGACCTGCGCTACTCGCTGCTGGGCTACATGCAGGCAAATCAGGGACCGACCATCGCTCCGATGCCCTCCGACGTCCCCGACGACGAGCGAGTCGAACCTTTCGACAGCCTCTTCGAGCAGCGGGTGTTCAACCGCTTGGCCGCGCTCGGCTATCACGTGACGCCGAAAGTCCTTGTCAACAATCGGGTCATCGATCTCGTGGTCACGGGTTCGGAGGGCCGGATGGCCGTCGAATGCGACGGAGACGAGTTCACCTCGACAGGCGCGCAGGCGCGCTCCGACATGGAGCGCGAGCGTGAATTGCGCCGCTGCGGTTGGGAATTCGCGCGCGTGCGCGAATCGGAGTTCGAGCTCGACGCCGACGCCGCGCTCGCCGCGGTGATCCGGCTTCTCGACCGTCGAGGCGTCAAACCGGGTTCGGTATCGGCGACGGCCTCCCGCGAGGCTGCTGCGTGGGAACCGATCGACCTGACCGGAGCGGAGTAGCAGCTATCGGTTGCGCCGTGTGGCACGCACGCGTTCGGCGATCTCGGGTAGGCCTCGCGCGGCGGTGGTCCGAATGCTATGCGTGGCAACAGAACTCAGTCCTGACGGTTCCGGGTTGAGTTCGATGATCGGAATGCCGCGGTTCGCTGCGCGCTCGGGCAGCGCCGCGGCGGGGTAGACGATCCCGCTCGTCCCCACGACGAGGACGGCATCGGCGACGTCGAATACCTGCTCGGCACGTGCCCACGGCTCCGCGGGGAGTGGTTCGCCAAACCACACGACGCCCGGCCGTACCGGCGACAGACATATCGGGCATGCGGGCGGCTCGACCGGGCGTTCGTCGGTGGCTGTTGTCGGGTCGGCATCTCTGCCCTCGTAGGGGTGTCCGCAGCGCGAGCAGCGGGGAGCGAAGAGGGAACCGTGTAGGTGGCTGACCACCGTGTTGCCTGCACGCTCGTGTAGGTCGTCGACGTTCTGTGTCACCACCATGACCGATGGTGCGTCGTCGGCCTCGTCGGTCGGCTCTGCCAGGGTGCTCAACGCCAGGTGTCCTGCGTTCGGGGCGGCCTGTCGGACCAGGTGCGCGCGCCACTGGTACCACCCCCACACGAGGGCGGGGTCGGCATTGAACGCCTGCGGGGTCGCCAGTTGCTCGGCGTCGAAGTTTTCCCAGAGTCCCGTTTGTGCGTCGCGGAAGGTCGGCACACCGCTGTCGGCCGACATTCCCGCACCGGTGAACACAGTGATCCACTCGGCACCCGCGAGGGTGTCGATGGCGGCCTGGGGGATCTGCGCATCAGGAGTGGTGAGGGCGTCGTCGTAGGTCATGCGCGTCCGATCTGTTCGAGGACCGCCGCACGCACCGTGGCCGCGGTGACGTCGGGGGTCTTGTCGCGGCGCACGAGCAGCGATCTCGCCATGCGGAGCTTGTCGCCGCGGTGACGGGGGATCACATGAAGGTGCGTGTGGAAGACGGTCTGGAAGGCGGCCTTTCCGTCGTTGACGACGAGATTCACCCCATCAGCAGGCGAGTCGTCGCGTGTCAGCGGCGTCGTCCGCAATGCGGCCGCGACAACCTGTCCCGCACGCATCAGCGCAGCGCCGTCGTCGGGAGCCAGATCTGCCAGGCCCGCCGAATGCGTTCGGGGAACGATGAGGGTGTGCCCACGCGAGACCGGCTTGATGTCGAGGAAGCCCACCACGGCGTCGTCTTCGTACACCTTTCGGGCCGGCGCGGAACCGTCGACGATCTGGCAGAACACGCAGTCGGTCATCCCTGAACCCTAACGACTTCGCCGCCCGGGCTCGACAGTCCCGCGGGCGTGGCATGTCGCAACGAGCGACACGTAGTGCGACAGGTCACATAACGATTATATAACGAGCGTAGGGCGCCTCGATCGGAGCTCGAATCAGCAAGAAAATGCGCCGCGAACTGGTCGGATGTGCACATGGTTTCGGCGGCGGGAAGCGGCGTCATTTGTTACCGGCGGGACTACTCGCGGGTATACCTGGGGGTCGGGAACAACATGAGGAAGTCCTCACGTTTATGTGCCATCATGAGTGCCACGTTCATGTCGACGACGTTCCATGCGGAACTGTCAGTCGCCCGCCACAGCGTCAAAGGTGTTGCTGGGCAAGCATGTTCGTGAGAGACACGTGCGCGACCCGGCGATATCCCCCCGCCGCCGGGTCGTGCCACGTGGTGCTCTCGCACGAGACCCAGACAACTCCTGCATCGCATATCAACCGAGCCCCGAACCACGAGGAGAGCCCGTGACCGTCGACCAATTCCGCCCAGGGCACCACGGAAGCCGCAACACCGGACGCCCTGCAGAATCCCTGATCGATCGGCTCGCAGCAGGTGAGCAGTACGCGATCAGCTTCGGTGGACAGGGTGGTCCGTGGTTGTCGACACTGGCCGAATTGGTCGTCGACGCCGATCTAGAGCAGAAGCTGGCGGGAGCAGTCGCCGTCGCCGAGCGCATGCTCGCCCCCGTTGCCGACTCCATCGAGATCGCCCGCCCCGACGGCTTCCATCCGCTCGCGTGGGTGCGTGCAGCCGATGCAGGCGAGCCGGTGCCGTCGGACGCCGAGCTCGCCGACTTCGCACTGAGCGGGCCCGGTGTGCTCCTCAGCCAGGTTGCCGCCGTCGAATCACTCAAGAAGCAGGGCCTCGATCCCGATGCGATCGCACCCGTCGCCGTCGTCGGACATTCGCAGGGATCACTCGCTGTCGACGCCATCCGGCACGGCGAGAGCGGCTGCGGACAGCTACTTGCGATCGCGCATCTCATCGCTGCCGCGGGCACGCTCGTTGCTCGACGTCGTGGCCTGGCGAGCGGTCCCGACGGCTCGCCGATGCTGTCGATCACCAACGTTGCCCCGGCACGCATCGACGAGATCCTCTCGACCTATCGCGCGGGGCTGCCTGACGCCGAATTGGTCACCGCACCCGTGATCGCCATTCGCAACAGCCGTCGTTCGGTTGTGCTGTCCGGCGCACCCCGGCACCTCGCGGCGTTCGCGGCGGAGTGCGAGCGCATCGTGGCCGCCGAGGCCGACGACCGCAAGCGAAAGGTCACCGGCGGCGCGCCCTTCGCCCCCGTCTTCGACGAGCTTCCCGTCAGCGTCGCATTCCACCACCCCGGCATGGCACCGGCGGTCGATCTGGTGCGCGAGTGGGCGCAGACCTGCGGAATCGACGCCGACTCCGCTGCCGGTCACGCCGAATCGATTCTGGTCGCACCGGTCGACTGGGTTGCTCAGATCGACGCCGTGATCGCCGACGGCGCCGCGTGGATTCTCGATTTCGGTCCCAGCGATCTCGCAACGCGACTCACCGCGCCGCTCGTTCGGGGGCAGGGCGTCGGCCTGGTGGCCACCGCACTTCGCGGAGGTCAGCGAAACCTGTTCAGCCCCGGTGGAATTCCGGAGGTCGCACGCCGTTGGTCCGACTTCGCCCCGACGCTGGCTGAGCTCGCCGACGGTCGGCGCGTCGTGCAGACGGCGTTCACCCGACTGACCGGGCGCTCTCCGATGTTGCTTGCGGGCATGACCCCGACCACAGTTGACCCGGCGATCGTCGCCGCCGCGGCAAACGCGGGCCACTGGGCCGAACTCGCCGGCGGTGGCCAGGTGACCGAAGAGATCTTCGCGCGCAACGTCGCCACGCTCACCGACCTCCTCGAGCCCGGCCGCGAGGCACAGTTCAATGCGCTGTTCCTTGATCCGTACCTGTGGAAGCTCCAACTCGGCGGCAAGCGTCTCGTGCAGAAGGCGCGGGCGCAGGGCGCTCCGATCGACGGCGTGATCGTGTCGGCGGGTATCCCCGAACTCGAGGACGCCGTGGCCCTCGTCGACGAATTCGTCGAGGCAGGACTGCGTTTCGTCGCATTCAAGCCCGGCACCGTCGAGCAGATCCGTTCGGTGATCCGCATCGCCGCCGAGGTACCGCACCACCCGGTCATCGTGCAGATCGAAGGCGGGCGCGCTGGCGGCCACCACTCATGGGAAGACCTCGACGACCTGCTGCTCTCCACCTACGCCGAGCTGCGCGTGCGTGACAACGTCGTCATCTGCGTCGGTGGCGGCATCGGTACGCCCGAGCGCGCCAGCGAGTACCTGACCGGCGAATGGGCAACAAGGCACGGTTATCCCACCATGCCGCTCGACGGCATCCTGATCGGCACCGCGGCCATGGCCACCGCCGAGGCCACCACGGCGCCGGAGGTCAAGCAGTTGCTCGTCGAGAAGTCGCCCGCAGCGCGACGCGGCGTTGTCGACCTCGTGGATGTCGGCGCCGAGTTGGCTTCGGCCCGAGGCCATTCCGTGTGCGGCACGGCCTGCGCCGATCCAGTCGTGGCCCCCCGCGGGGTGGGGGCGCAACTGCTTGACCTCCGGCGCCGTGGTGGGCGGGGGGGGGGGGCGGGGGGCGGGGGCGGGCAGGATGCCGGCGGGGGGGGGGGGGGGGTGACCGGGCCG
>NZ_LZMO01000289.1:0-9390 GCF_001665715.1 Gordonia sp. 852002-10350_SCH5691597 | reverse complement strand
GAACAAGACCGCGATCGGCACTCTCGTCGAGCGTTCCACCCGTTACACGATGCTGCTGCACCTGCCGGATGGGCACGACGCCGAACACGTCCGTGACGCGATCATCACCGCGATCAAGGACCTACCCGCGCACCTACGCGGGTCGCTCACCTGGGACCAGGGCGCCGAGCTTGCCCGACACAAGCAGATCAGCATCGCCACCGACATGCAGGTGTACTTCTGCGATCCGGCCAGCCCGTGGCAGCGCGGTACCAACGAGAACACCAACGGGCTGCTACGGCAGTACTTCCCCAAAAGCACTGACCTCAGTGTCTACGGTCCAGCCGATCTTGAGCACGTCGCGCAGGAACTCAACGGCCGTCCACGCAAAACGCTCGGCTGGGATACCCCAGCCGAGCGTCTGCGTGATCTAATCACCACCAACTAACAGCAGTGTTGCGCCGACCCCTTGAAACCGCCAATTCGGTTGCGGGGCCGCAATGTCGTCGTACTGATTCAGCGGATCAGAACGCCGCTTCGTCGAGCTCCATCACGGCGTTGTCGATGTTCTCGACGACGCCGCGGACCGAGGTCAGCAGCGGCAGCATGTTCTTGGCGAAGAAGCTCGCAACCGCGACCTTGCCGTCGTAGAACGCCTTGTCGCCATCGGCGGCACCCTCGTCGAGCTTGCCCAGTGCGACCTCGGCCTGCTTGAGCAGCAGCCAGCCGATGAGCAGATCGCCGACTGCCATCAGGTAACGCACCGAGCCGAGGCCGACCTTGTAGAGCTGCGTCGCGTCTTCCTGCGCACCCATGAGGTAGCCGGTCAGCGTTGCGGTCATCGACTGCACGTCCTCGAGTGCGGTCTTCAGCAGCGCACGCTCGGTCTTGAGGCGACCGTTGCCTGCCTCCGAGTCGATGAACGTCTGGATCTGCCCGGCGACGTGTGCGAGCGCCTGGCCCTTGTCGCGGATGATCTTGCGGAAGAAGAAGTCCTGCGCCTGGATGGCAGTGGTGCCCTCGTAGAGCGAGTCGATCTTCGAGTCGCGGATGTACTGCTCGACCGGGTAGTCCTGCAGGAAGCCGGAGCCGCCGTAGGTCTGCAGCGACTCGGTCAGCGTGCCGTAGGCGCGCTCGGAGCCGACGCCCTTGACGATCGGCAGGAGCAGGTCGTTGACGCGGTGAGCCATAGCGGCATCGGCGCCGGAAACGATCTGAGCCGCAGCCTCGTCCTGGTGCGACGCGGTGTAGAGGTACACGGCGCGCAGACCTTCGGCGTATGCCTTCTGGGTCATCAGCGCACGACGCACGTCAGGGTGATGCGTGATGGTCACGCGCGGAGCAGTCTTGTCGGTCATCTGGGTCATGTCTGCACCCTGGACGCGCTCCTTGGCGTAGTCGAGTGCGTTGAGATAACCGGTCGACAGGGTCGAGATCGCCTTGGTGCCCACCATCATTCGAGCGTGCTCGATGACGTCGAACATCTGCGCAATGCCCTTGTGGACCTCGCCGACGAGCCAGCCCTTGGCCGGTACGCCGTGCTGACCGAAGGTGACCTCACATGTGGCCGAGACCTTCAGGCCCATCTTGTGCTCGACGTTGGTGACGAAGACGCCGTTGCGCTCACCGAGCTCGCCGGTCTCGTGGTCGAAGTGGAACTTGGGAACGAAGAACAGCGACAGGCCCTTGGTGCCAGGTCCTGCACCCTCGGGACGGGCGAGAACGAGGTGGAAGATGTTCTCGGTCATGTCCTGGTCGCCCGAGGTGATGAAGCGCTTCACACCGTCGATGTGCCAGGAGCCGTCTTCCTGCTCGGTGGCCTTGGTGCGGCCTGCGCCGACATCCGATCCGGCGTCGGGCTCGGTCAGCACCATGGTGGCGCCCCATCCGCGCTCGGCGCAGATCTGTGCCCACTTCTTCTGCTCGTCGGTGCCGTTGTCGTAGAAGATCTCCGAGAATCCGGCGCCTGCGGAGTACATGAACAGCGCAGGGTTGGCGCCGAGGATCATCTCGCCGAGCGCCCAGTACAGCGAACGCGGAGCGGGCATACCGCCGAGCTCCTCGTGCAGACCCACCTTGTCCCAGCCGGCCTCGATGTAGGCGTTGTAGGACTTCTTGAACGCCTCGGGGATCGTGACGCTGTGCGTCTCGGGGTCGAAGGTCGGGGGATTGCGGTCGCCCTCGGCGAACGAGTCGGCGATGACGCCCTCTGCCAGGTTCTTCACCTCGCGGAGCATGTCGACTGCGGTCTCGCGGTCGAGATCGCCGAACTCTCCGGATTCGAGGACCTTGTCGAGTTCGAACACGTCGAAGAGGTTGAACTGCAGGTCGCGCATGTTGCTCTTGTAATGACCCATTGCTGGTTCCTTCTACTAGACCTGGCATATAGCCGCGGGCTGACGATCATCGGGCGTGTCGAGGTGAGCGCCGGGAAAGTCGTGGTCTTGAGGTTGACGCGGACACCAAGTTACTCGCCAGTAACCCCAGTTTACCGTGTGGCGCAATGGCCTCACAACCTCAACGCGTGTGAGCGTGCTCGCAATTGCAAGCAGTGTGGGTGAAGATCTCGACGGCGGGCGGTCAGAGGCCTTCGCGCAGGTAGGACAGGTCGGCGGGGATGCCTTCAGCGGGTGTCTCGAGAATCAGCGGCGCATCGGCGACTCGGGCGACCTCGACGAGGACGTCGGGATCGATGTGACCCGACGCGAGGTTGGCGTGGCGGTCGCGGCCGGAGTCGAACTCGTCGCGTGAATTGTTCAGATGAACGAGGTCGATCCGGCCGGTGATGGCACGTACCCGCTCGACGAGGCCGACGAGGTCTTCGCCACCGGCCCACGCGTGGCAGGTATCCAGGCAGAATCCGGCCTGCTCGAAATCGCCGACCGCGTCCCACAGTCGGTCGATGGCCTCGAGGGTTCTGGCCATGGCGTGATCGCCGCCCGCGGTGTTCTCGATCAGGATCGGCACGCCGAAGCCGCCCTTGTCCTGCTGACGGTCGAAAAGCTTGCGCCAGTTGGCAAATCCCTCGGCGGTGTCTTCGCCATCACGAAGGTGACCGCCATGTACGACGAGGCCGAAGGCCCCCAGTTCGGCTGCGGCGTCGGCTTGCTGTTCGACGGCCTTGCGCGATGGCATCCGGAGACGGTTGTTCAGACTCGCGACGTTGATCTGATAGCTCGAATGGACCACGACGTCGATGGGCGACTCGCGGATCTGCTGGGCCTCCGGATGTGGCTGCGGCTTCTTCCAGCTCTGCGGGTCGGTGACGAACATCTGGAAGACGTCGATCCCGAGTTCCTCTGCGGTCTCGAGTGGTGCGGCGTCTTCACGCAGGTGGGCTCCGATGCGCATGGCACCAACGATAGTGACCGGCTCCGACAGCAACGATAGTGACCGTCTCCGACGGCGATCGACTCCGGGAGGGCGACGTGTGGTCAGTCGCCGAGTCCTGGCTCGGTTTCGATCGTGATCGGCACGCCGCTGGCGATCAACAGCCGACACGGCGCCTCGGTGTCGCGGTAGAGATGCAGCCACTCGTGACCCGCGCCGTGTTCGTAGACCTTGTCCAGCGCGCGGTTGAGTCGAGCCTCCGCCTCCTTGGTGATCAGGTAGCGCTGATCGCCGTAGCGGAGAAAACGGTTGGGCATGAAACCTCCCGGCGCCTACTGCCACATCGCTGTGATGCGCATCACCAGTGTAGGAAGTCTTTGCTGTGTATGTGCCGTCAACGGGTGGCAAACACCCCGTAACCGTCCGGTGTTCACTAGGGTGACAAACAGTTAAGGATGGACGGCGTTCCATCGTGTTTGTCGAGCGCGACGCGTCAGCATCCGTTCGACCGATGGAATCAGGATTGACCGCTTGAGCGTAGAAGACGCGATACGGCCCCCGAGGCGAGACGCAGGCGACGACGACTCGGACGAGCCGGCGACGATGGGACCTGTCCTCGACGACGTCGCCGACGCAGCCGAACTCGAGGCTGAGCCGGAGAAGCGGCGGGACCTGACCCTCGTCCGACGCATCGCCATCCTGGCCTGGATCGCGTTCATGGGCTACGAGTTCTCTGTCTACGGCCTCGCCTTCGACCGCACGCGACTGATCGTCCTGCTCTGCCTCGGGCTGTTCGCGGCGAGTATCGGCCGACGTCGAGCAATCACTGTGCTCATCGACTGGGCGCCGTTCGCGCTGGTCCTGCTCCTCTATGACTGGACGCGCGACGTCGCCCGAATCGTCGACATGCCGACGCACTGGCACCTCGCCGCCGACGTCGACCATGCGATGTTCGGCGTGGTTCCGACCGTCTGGTTGCAGAGCCACCTGAAAGAGCCGTCGGCGCCGTGGTGGGAGATCATCACCAGCGTCGTCTACATGTCGTACTTCGTGGTGCCGTACGCCGTCGCCGCTGTGCTGTGGTTGCGCGACCGCTCGTCGTGGCGTCGCTTCGCGGCGTGCTTTGTTGCCGCGACGTTCCTCGGGCTTGTCGGCTACACGCTGGTGCCTGCAGCCCCGCCGTGGGCTGCTGCACGTTGCACGTCCGAGCAGGTCGTCGACGGCCCGCGTGATGCCGAGTGCATGACGACGCCTGAGGCGACGACGCCGGGAGGCATCCTCGGTCCGACCGATCCGCATCATCCCGGCGCACAGCCCTACGTCGAGCGCATCTCGGCGCGCGGCTGGGAGTACCTCAACATCCACGTGGCGTCGAATCTGATCGAAGTGGGACAGGGGAAAGCCAATCTCGTCGCGGCGATCCCATCGCTGCACGCGGGTCTGACCATGCTGCTCGCCCTGTTCATGTGGCCACGGGTGAAAGCGCTGGGAAAAACGCTGTTCATGGGGTACGCGTTCGCGATGGCGTTCACGCTCGTCTACACCGCGGAGCACTACGTCTTCGACGTGTTGCTCGGATGGGCACTCGCCGCGACCGTGATTGCCGTCTACACGCTGATCGACCGTCGATTCATCCTGCCGCGACAGCGACGGCGCGCCGAGCAGGAGAGTGCTGAGCTGGAGAGCGCCGGGCAGGAGAGCGCGGGGCAGGAGAGCGCCGGGCAGGGGAGTGCGGCGGGCGCCTGAGAGCTCGCACGCCGGTAATCTGGTCGCCGTGGCCGCATCGCGTAGACGGGTGAGTGGTCGCCGACGTTTCGTACGACGCTTGGCGACGGGGCCCGCACGGCTTGGCTTCGCGGGTCTACTCGTGTTGGCCGTCGTCGTGATGCACGGTCTGCTCGGCCCGACTCATGCCGAGCTGCCCGCAGCACCTCCCATGCACGCCGGCATGCAGATGGGGCCCTCGACAGGCGCCGACTCACACATGTCGTCGGGCGACCATTGCGCCGTCCTCGGTCATCACTGTCTGTCCCTGCGCGCCATCGACTTTCCCACGATCGAACCCGCGGTCGTCGGAGTGCTGGTGTTCGCAGCACTGCTGCTCGCGCTGGCAACCGTGTGGATGCCCGCTGTTCGCAGGCTCGGCCGTCCGCCGCCTTGGGCGATCCGTGATCACCTGTGTCTGAACGTGATTCGCTGCTGATTCGACGAGTTCTGGTCCCGCTTGCACCGGGGCCGAGTTCAGCACGTCACAACAAGACAAGGAAACCATGATGTCCAGCAATACAATTCGTCGGACCCGCATGCTCGCTGCGTGCGCCGGTATCGCCGCGGTCGTCGGGATCGCGGGGTGTTCGACGTCCGACAGCGGGTCTGATAGTGCGTCGTCGACCAGTACTGAGGCGAGCCGAAACGCCACGTCGTCGCAGAGTGCGTCGGCCGACTCGACCAAGCACAACGCCGCCGACGTGACGTTCAACCAGATGATGATCCCGCACCATCAGCAGGCCATCGCGATGGCAGATCTCGTGCCGTCGCGCACCGAGAACACCGCCGTTCGTGAGTTGGCGACGCAGATCAAGAACGCTCAACAACCCGAGATCGACCAGATGACACAGAGATTGGCGTCGTGGGGTGTCTCGACCACCCCCGACCCACAGGGCGCCCAAGAGCACGGCACCATGGATCACGGCTCTGTGGACCACGGCTCTGTGGACCACGGTTCGATGGATATGGGTAACGGTGGCGGGGGCATGGGCATGATGTCCGCTCAGGAGATGACCGCCATGGAGAACGCGCGCGGCCAGGAGTTCGACACGCTCTGGCTGAAGGGAATGATCGCTCATCACCAGGGAGCGATCGACATGGCCAAGACCGAGCTGGCCAACGGGATCGACCCGGCGTCGCGAGCGCTCGCCGAGCAGATCACCACGTCGCAGCAAGCCGAGATCGACGGCATGCGCTCGATGCTCGGGCAGTGAGTTCGACGGCTGGATCGGCGACTGGTCCCGGTGCTGATCCGGAACTGATCCGGCCTTGAGACGAGCCGACGGTCGGTGGGTGCCCAGCTCGCCGGCCGTCGCGCTCAGTCGCGACTGCGCTCAGTCCCCGGCCGCTGAATACCGGTCCGCTCTGAATACCGGTCCGCTCTGAATACCGGTCCGCTCTGAATCCCGGCCCGCTCTCAATCCCGGCCCGCCCTCAATCCCGCCGCAGCGGCAACCGCATCAGGTAGACCTGGTAGCCCACCGAGACCGAGTACGTGAAGTACAGCGTGCTGCCCTGCGACCACGGATGGATGAAGGGTGCGTATCCGGTCAGCGGGTTGTTCATCGGCACGACCAACTCGCCGGACGTCCACGGGCCGACCGGATCGTCGGCGGTACGCATCACCACGCCGTTGTCGCTCTGGCCGAGCGAGATGAACTTGCCGAGATAGCTGTTGTAGGCCACCGACATCTCGCCGGTCGGTGCGGGCATCACGGGGGTGGCCGCCGAAGGATTGCCTCGTGCCCAGTTTCCGTACGAGAAGTAGTCGTAAGCACCGAGGTTCTCGATGTCCTTGGCTTTCACCCGTGCGAGGTACACCGCCCCGAAGCGGCCGTCGGGGGTCCCGTAGGTGTAGACGGTGTCGCCGACCTTGAGGAACGCGGCCATCTGGAACTTCTTGTTGCCACCGCCGTTGGGTCGGAAGGCGTTGAGCGCGCGCCAGTTGTTGCCGTTGTCGTCCGACACGACGAGTCCCGACCAATTCGTGTACCAGACCCCCGGCTGTCCCCAGTGCTTGACCGACATCACGCTCATGTACTGCTTGCCGTTCGCGGCGACACCCGCGGTCGGGATGATCGTGATCTCCTTGCGCAGATCGGGCTTCAGGAGTCGCTTGGCCTGCCTCGGTGGACCCGCGTGGCCGGTGAAGGTCATGCCGTCGGAGAGGTTGCGATCGGTGCTGCGTAGCAGGGCGTTGGACTGCCAGTACCAGAGCTGTCCGTAGAGCAACGACCACCCGTTGAACGTCTGGGTGTCGCCGAATGCGGCGAGGATTTCTCCATTGCCGTTGTCCCACATGGTGCCGAGGTCGGTGCCGTAGATGTTGTAGCGGCCGGGGGTGTCGTTGATGGAACCCGGTCCGGTCAGGCGCGCGACCATGGTCGCCTCACCAGCGGCGTAGGTGGCAGCCGACGCTGCGGGAGCCATCACCGTACCGATGGTCACCGTCGTCGCAGCGACTGCGACGACCGCCGCGATGACTTTCCTTCGCGCCGCCACGCGCACCTTCCGACCACGCCAGCCCACTGCCATGGCGTGACCTTATCAAGACCTAACGGTTACCTCGCGCCGTAGTGCGCGGTTCTCACCGATTAGTGGACAATCACGCCTCACGATATCGATCAGTGAGATCGATGCTGGTGAAATCGATCTCCGCGGCAGCGTTGTTGACCGCGGTGACAATCCCCATCCCGAACATTCCGTGCGAATCAAACAATCCAGCAGTACCGATGGAAATGCCGTCACTCTCGAGGTGGCTGTCGGCTTCGACGCCCATCCAGTCGCCCTGGGGAAGGCGCGCGAGTTCGACGCTGAGGTCGCAGTTGATGAAACCGATACCGCTCGATCCCCAGTTCGTGACAAGACTCGTCGACTCCGCAGCGGTCACGGCCTTCACGAATGAGGTCGCCGGTTCGCCGTCGATCGCGGGCAGCGGATGCGACCAGAGCCGTTTGCGCCCGCCGTTCTGGTGCGCGCCCATGTCGGTGTTCCAGGCGCTGTTCGACGCTCCCGTGGTCCCGCCGGATTCCGACGCGTCGGCCGCATCTCGATCGGGGGCATCGGACGAGAAGCGAGACATGAGATCGGTGTCGGGGATGGGATCGGTCGGCGGTCGAAACGTGACGGCCTCGTCTGGCCGCTGCCACCGCGTGCCCGGGGGATTCGCCGACGTACGGAGGAACACGGTTGTAGCCCGCGCCACGACGACTTCATCGGCACCAGCCGTATCCGAGTCGGAGATATTCGGGGACTCACTTTGCACGACGTCGAGCTCGGCAACCCGGATTCGACGACCCGCGCGGACGAGTCGGCCACGGGTGAACGTCGGGACTTCCCGTGCCACCTTGAACATGTCGATGGTTAAACGCGCCGGCCGAAAGCCGTCCTCGCCGAACTGCTGCTCGACGCGATGCGCGGCGAGGGCACACACCGCTGGCCCGTTGAGAGTGCCGGGCGCCCACAGGCTCAACGCGTACGACGTGGGCGTCACGACGCCGCCGTCGGATGACGCTGCTGAGCTGTACGGGGTAAAAAATGCGCTAGTTTTCGACACGAATCACTTTTACCCGCACGTGCACACGCGCACGGAACCGCCCCGGGGCAACGCGCTTTCACTCACTTGCGTCCGAATCCCGTCAGAACGCCCGCCGCGGGGATAGGGTGAGCGCATGACCTTTGCGCCATATGCAAAACAGATCCCCGACGAATTGATCGGCTCCATTCGGAGCGCCATGATCGTGACATCGATCATCGGCATCGTGCTCGGCATCATTGCGGTTGCGTGGCCTTCGGCGACGGTAGTGGTGCTCGCAGTTCTCTTCGGTATCGCGCTCATCGTTGCGGGTCTTTTCCGCATCTACGTGGCGTTCTCGGCAAAGGTCCTCGGAACGGGCTGGCGCATTCTCACCGGAATACTCGGCTTTCTGGTTCTGGTCATGGGCATCATTGCCCTGTTCAGTCCCGCGAATGCGGTCTGGTTCCTCGCGCTCTTCATCGGTTTCGCGTGGCTTTTCGACGGAATCGGCGACCTGGTGACCGCGTTCTCGAAGACCGCGCACGCCCCGACGTGGTACCTCATCCTCACCGGCGTGATCTCGATCCTGGCAGGTCTCGTGCTGCTGATCGGCTCGTCGCTGTGGGCGCTGAGCGTGCTGGTGTGGGTCGCGGGAATCTTCCTCATCGTCATCTCGGTTGTCACGCTGTTCAACCTTCCCAAGAAGGTCTCCGACCAGCCGGCGGTGCTGCGACAGGCGTGTGCGCGAGTCGGGATGCCTGTCCTCGGGGTCTTGCGTCGCGACTCGCGCCTTCAGG
>NZ_LZMO01000288.1:0-16925 GCF_001665715.1 Gordonia sp. 852002-10350_SCH5691597 | reverse complement strand
TGGGGGCGGTGCTCGACGAACCGGCCTCGCCAGCGCCGCACGGTACCTCGGTTGAGGCCGAGTCGTTGTGCCACTTCAGTATTCGAACCGCCATCAGCGGCAGCGAGAACGATTCGTGAGCGCATCGCCAAACCCGAGGCCGTCGTTCGCCGACGCGCCCACCCTTCGAGCTCACGGCGCTCATCATCAGTCAGAACAACATCCACTGCTCGCGGACCCCGGGTTGCCATTCCCCAGCCTATCAACCGAATGACAATTAATGACTCAGGACACTAGATCTCCAACCGCACGCGGGCGACCTGCTCGCTGTCGTCCACGGCGGGGGCAAACACGGCGGGGTCAAAGACGTGCGGCGCGACTGGCACAATGCGAGGCGTGAGCAGAGGTGACCGTCAGTTGTGGGTACGTGTCCTTCGCTTCGTCGCCGCAGTCGTCGGCATCGCTGCGATCGCATACGTGCCGGTCACCGCGTCCGATGGTTTCGGCTTCGCCAACTACTTCAGCTACTTCACCATCCTGAGCAACGTCGGCGCGGCCATCGTGCTGCTCGGCGGTGCACTGTTGACGCCAATAGGGTTGTGGTGGCAGTGGTTTCGCGGCGCAGTGACCACCGCGATGCTGATCACCGCGATCGTCTACGCACTTCTGTTGTCGCACATCGACGTCAATCTCTCCGGCGAGTGGACCAACACCGTGCTGCACCGCCTCATCCCGCTCGTTCTGCTCATCGACTGGGCAGTCTTCCGACCTAGGGTTCTGCCTGCCCTCTCCTGGTTGACCTGGCTGGCGTTCCCACTCGTCTATGGCGTCTACACATTGACGCGAGGCCCCATCGTCGACTGGTACCCGTACCCGTTCATCGATCCGCGAAGTCAGGGGTACCTGTCGATGACGCTCGGTGTGGTGGTCGTCTTCATCGGGATGACCGCGCTGTCAGCGGGCGTGTACTGGCTCGGCACACGCGGCGCGCGTAGCCGACCGCATGCTGAGCCCACCGCCAGCTGATCTCACCTGTCCGGAGAGTCGACGTCGAGCGCATCGGTGACCATCTCCACCCAGGTGTCGACCACCTGCGCGCGGCGTCGTGCATCGTCCGAGAGTGTGTCCGCCAGTCCGAGGCCGCGTGCGAGGTCGAGTGTCACCTGTGCGACACGGTGTGCCCGAGGATTTGTGCCGTCGGGGTCCAGTGCGGCAACAGTCACCCGATGCGCCGCCCGCGCGAACTTGGCCTCCATCGGCAGAATCAGTTCGCGCAGCGCCGAATCCGACGCGGCCGCCGCCCAGATCTGCAGCGAAGCCTTGAATTCGGTCCCGGTGTAGATACTCACGGCCTGCTCGACCGCTATCCGCACGCGCCGTGACTCGTCCGCGTCGGGGCGAATCAACGTGTCGGCGTTGAGGGTGAGGTCATCGAAGATCTGCTCGAGCGTCGCCGAGATCAATGCCTCGCGTGTGGGAAAGTGGTGTTGCGCAGCGCCTCTGGACACCCCCGCGCGCTGGGCGACCGCGGCTACCGTTGCCGACGCCCATCCCTCGTGAGCCAGAACCTGAATGGCCGAGCGCAGCAACCGTTCCCGCGTTTGACGGGAACGCTCCTGCTGGGGTTCACGGTTTGCCGTCGTACGCGCAGACGTCATGTTCTCGTTGCTCCCGTGTCGGCTTGCGTTGCGGTCAGATCCCACGGCGGCCGCCCCTTGGACAGAAACGCTTCCATCCCCGCACGTGCGTCGTCGCCCGCGAACAATGTCGCCGATTCCTGTGCACGACGCTGCGCCAACCGCTCGAACTCGGCACGCACCGACGTGGTGGTGAGTTCCTTCGACGCGGCGAGGCCGACCGGCGACGCACGTCGGATGCCGTCGAGGATCTCCCCCAACGACTGCGTGAGAGCCTCCGTGCTGTCACACGCTTGCGTGATGACTCCGATCGACGCCGCAACCGACGCGTCGAACTTCTCACCGGTCAGGAAGTATCGACCAGCACCTCGCGCCGTCATCTTCGGCACCAGCACGAGCGAGATCACCGATGGTGCAAGGCCGAGCCGGGCCTCGGTCAGCGCGAAGGTGCTCTTCGGTCCGGCAAGTGCGATATCGGTGGCACCGAGCAGGCCGAAACCTCCTGCCCTGACATGCCCGTCGACGTGTGCGATCACCGGTTTGGGCAGCTCGAGGATCGTGCGCATTAACTCGACCATCGACGACGTCGCTTCGGCAGACGCCTCCTCGGCAGAGGCGCCCCGCTTGAGCGCCTCGCCGAGATCGGCACCCGCACAGAAGGTTCCGCCCGCATGTGTCAGCACGACGGCCCGCACGCTCTCATCGGTCGCCGCCCTCGTCAGTCCCGACGACAGTTGGGTCACCAGCGCGCGACTCAACGCATTGCGGTTGCCCGGCGAGTCGAGTGTGAGCGTCATGACCCCGGCGTCGATCCCGACGTGTACGACTTCGCTGTCTGTGGTGGTCATCGACCTGCGCCTTCCTGTGGTCCTCGGTCAGAGTTGGTCTGCTGTGGTTGGTCTGGGATGAATGGCGAATCGGAAACGGCGGTGCCGGGACGAATCAGTACGACTTCGGCAGTCCAAGACTGGTCTGCGCGACGAAGTTCAGCACCATCTCGCGGCTGACCGGTGCCACACGCGCAATTCGAGCGAGCGAAAGCAGCGGCGCCACACCGTATTCGGTTGTCAGTCCGTTGCCACCCATGGACTGAACGGCTTGGTCGACGATCTTGACGCACGCCTCGGCGGCCGCATACTTCGCCATGTTCGCCGGTTCGGCAGCGCCCCAGTCGTCTCCCGCGTCGTAGAGGGTGGCGGCCTTCTGCATCATGAGCTTGGCCATCTCGAGTTCGATCTTGCCCTGCGCCAGCGGATGTGCGATGGCCTGGTGCGCTCCGATCGGGGTCTTCCAGACCGTGCGCTCCTTCACGTAGTCGACGGCTTTGCCCAGCGCGAAACGACCCATCCCCACCGCCGACGCCGCAGCCATGATGCGTTCTGGATTCAGACCGGCGAAGAGTTGGCTCAGTGCCGCGTCCGGGGAGCCGACGAGTGCGTCAGCAGGCAGGCGCACATCGTCGAGGTAGAGCCCGAACTGCTTTTCCGGGTTCACCAATTCCATGTCGATCATCTTGTATTCGAACCCCGGTGCGTCCGTGGGCACGATGAACAGCGCGGGCCGCAACTTGCCGGTCTTCGCATCCTCGCTCCGACCCACGATGAGAACGGCATCGGCCTGATCGACACCGGAGATGTACACCTTGCGCCCGTTGAGGACCCAGTCCGATCCGTCGCGCGATGCCGTGGTGGTGATCTGATGCGAATTCGATCCGGCGTCGGGTTCGGTGATACCGAAGGCCATGGTGATCGATCCGTCCGCAAGCCCTGGCAGCCACCGGTCGCGCTGCTCGTCGGTGCCGAAGCGCGCAATGATGTTGCCGCAGATGGCCGGCGAGACAACGAGCATCAGCAGGCCGGTGCCCGCCGCCGCGATCTCCTCCATCACGATCGACAACTCGTACATTCCTGCGCCGCCACCGCCGTACTCCTCGGGAAGATTCACCCCGATGAAGCCCAGTTTGCCCGCCTCCGACCACAATTCGTCGGTCTTGCGACCCTCACGGGCGCATTCGCGGAAGTAGTCCTGCCCGTACTTGGTGGCCAGCGCGGCCACCGATGCACGCAGATCGGCCCGTTCAGCCGTTTCGACGAAGCTCATGCGGATGTCTCCTGAGGTGTTGGTGCGTCGGAATGCTCTGTCTCGCTGTCGTTGTCGGCCTCATCGGTGATGATCGCAAGCACATCGCCGACGGCGAGTTGGCGTCCCGCTTCGACGGCGAGCGTGCTGACCACACCGTCGGCGGGAGCCGCGACGGTGTGCTCCATCTTCATCGCCTCGAGCCAGATCAACGGCTGACCGGCGGTCACACGGTCGCCTTCGGAAACCGCAACGCGGATCACCGAACCCGGCATCGGCGCGAGGAGCGAACCCGGTCGCGCAACGGCACTGGGATCGACGAATCGCGGCGGCCGACGGAAGTGCACCGACGCGCCTGCGGTGTCGACGTAGACGTCGTCGCAGTATCGCGCGACGTCGAAGGTCCGTCGAATGCCGTTGTGGGAGAGTACGACCTGCTCTGTCGTCGTGGATACGACCTCGGTGTCGGCGACGTCGGGAAGCTCGACGCTCCCGCCTCGGGTGCACCGGTATCGAACCTCGTGTTCGACGTCGTCGTCGGTACGGAACGTCTTGTGCGAGTACTGCGACGGCATGTTCCGCCAGCCTGCGGGCAGACTTCGCTGGACGCGAGCGCGTTCCCGGTTGACGGCCACCTCCGCCAGCGTTGCGGCAACGGCGGCGAGTGTCACCGTCGACTCGTCGGCCAGCGGCGCCGACAAGACGTCGAGGCCGATCTGGTCGAGATATCCGGTGTCGGTATCGCCGCTGAGGAACGTCGGCTCCCGCAGCGTGTTCACCAGCATGTCGCGGTTGGTTGTCGGGCCGTGGAGCGCCGCGTCGGACAGCGCTCTGGCGAGAATCGCAGCGGCACGAGCACGTGTCGGCGCCCAACTGATGACCTTGGCCAACATCGGATCGTAGAACGTCGAGATCTCCGAGCCTGATTCGATACCCGCGTCCACACGCACGCCCGGACGGTCGAGCGGACCGAAATGCGTCTGCGCGTCGATCTCGATGCGGTGCATGGTTCCCGACTGCGGTTGCCATCCCGCAGACGGATCCTCGGCGTAGAGGCGGACCTCGATCGCGTGGCCGCGAGTACCGGGCTCCTCGACGTCGAGGTGCTCGCCCATCGCGACACGTAGTTGCCAGGCAACGAGGTCGATCCCCGTCGTGAGTTCCGTGACCGGATGTTCCACCTGCAGACGCGTATTGGTCTCCAGGAAGTAGAAGCGACCGGTCTCGTCAGCGAGGAACTCGACGGTGCCCGCACCCGTGTAGCCGATCGCCGACACGGCCTTTCTGGCGGCGTCGTAGAGGCGTTCACGGAGATCTCCGCCGATCCGTTCGACCAGAGGTGCAGGCGCCTCCTCGATCACCTTCTGGTGCCGACGCTGAATCGAGCATTCACGCTCTCCGACAGCCCAGACCGCGCCGTGTTCGTCCGCGAGTACCTGCACTTCGATGTGGTGTCCCCGTTCGACATACGGCTCGCAGAAGACGGTCGGGTCACCGAATGCCGAAGCCGCTTCGCGTTCGGCAGCGGCGACCTGCTCGGCCAACTCGTCGACCGAGCGCACGATCCGCATGCCGCGCCCACCGCCGCCCGCAGACGCCTTGATCAGCAGTGGCAGGTCGCTCTCGGTAACCGCGGCAGGGTCAATGTCGCCGAGAACCGGCACACCGGCGTCGGCCATCAACTTCTTGGCGTTGACCTTTGACCCCATTGCGTCGATCGCACCGGGAGGTGGTCCTATCCACGTCAGTCCCGCATCGATCACCGATTGTGCGAATTCGGCGTTCTCCGAGAGGAATCCGTAACCAGGATGAATCGCATCCGCGCCCGCGAGCTTGGCCGCCTCGATGATCTTGTCCCCACGCAGGTAGGTCTCTGCCGATGTCGATCCCGGAAGCGCCACAGCGACATCGGCGGCGGCGACGTGCGGCGCATCAGCATCCGGATCGGAGTAGACCGCGACGGTTCCGAGGCCCAACTGACGACAGGTCACGAACACACGTCGCGCGATCTCGCCGCGATTGGCGACGAGCACCGAGGTGATCATTGAATGTTGTTCCGTCATCTCACACCTCACATCCGGAAGACGCCGAAATTCGACGTCCCCTCGACCGGACCGTTATGGATCGCCGACAAGCACAGCCCCAGAACGGTTCTCGTGTCACGCGGGTCGATCACACCGTCGTCGTAGAGCATGCCCGACAAGAATGCGGGCACCGATTCGGCCTCGATCTGCGCCTCGATCATCTGCCGCATCCCCGCGTCTGCCGCCTCGTCGACCGTGCCGCCACGAGCCTCGGTCGCCGCGCGCGAGACGATCGAGATGACGCCTGCCAGTTGCGCGGCTCCCATCACCGCCGACTTCGCGCTCGGCCAGGCGAACAGGAACCGCGGATCGTATGCGCGCCCGCACATTCCGTAATGACCCGCGCCGTAGCTGGCGCCCATCAGCACCGACAGGTGCGGCACCTTCGAATTCGACACCGCATTGATCATCATCGCCCCGTGCTTGATGATGCCGTTCTGTTCGTACTCCTTACCGACCATGTAGCCGGTTGTGTTGTGCAGGAACAGCAGCGGCGTGTTGGACCGATTCGCCAGTTCGATGAACTGGGTGGCCTTCTGCGCCTCCTGGCTGAACAACACACCTTGCGCGTTCGCCAGGATGCCGACGGGGTAGCCGTGTATGTCGGCCCACCCCGTGCACAGCGAGTTGCCGTACTCGGGCTTGAACTCGTCGAAATCGCTGTCGTCGACGACGCGTGCGATCACATCGCGCGGGTTGAACGGGATCTTCAGATCCGGCGGGACGATGCCGAGCAGTTCCTCGGGGTCGTACCGCGGTTCGGCCACCTGCGCGCGCGGTTGTCCGCCGGCCTTGGTCCAGTTGAGCCGCGAGACGATCCGACGCCCGATCCGGATCGCATCCTGTTCGTCGGCGGCGTAATAGTCAGCCAGACCCGACGTGCGCGCGTGCATCTGAGCACCGCCAAGGGACTCGTCGTCGCTCTCCTCGCCGGTGGCCATCTTCACCAGCGGCGGTCCGCCGAGGAACACCTTGGAGCGTCCGTCGATCATCACGACGTGATCGCTCATGCCCGGGATGTACGCCCCGCCGGCCGTCGAGTTCCCGAAGACCAACGCGATGGTAGGAATGCCCGCCGCCGACAGCCGCGTCAGATCGCGGAACATCCGCCCGCCGGGGACGAACACCTCTTTCTGCGTCGGCAGATCGGCGCCTCCCGACTCGACGAGCGAAATCACCGGGAGTCTATTCTGCATAGCGATATCGTTGGCGCGCAGTGTCTTACGCAGCGTCCACGGATTCGACGTCCCGCCCTTGACCGTCGGGTCACTGGCGACGACGAGACATTCGACTCCTTCGACGACGCCGATCCCCACAACGACCGACGCTCCGACGTGGAAGTCCGACCCGTACGCCGCGAGCGGGCACAGTTCGAGAAAGTCCGAATCCTCGTCGAGCAGCATCTCGATGCGCTCACGCGCGGTCATCTTGCCGCGATTGCGATGCCGCTCGACGTACTTGTCGCCGCCACCCGCGAGTGCCTTGTCGAGTTCACCGTGTATCTGGTCGAGCTTCTCCAGCATCGAATCGCGTGCGGCGGTGAAGTCGTCACTCGTCGAGTCGATCGTCGAACGCAATGCGGTCATCGTGTGCTCCCCTGTGCGATGTAGCCGAGTCGTTTTGCCGCGAGCCCGCTCAGTATCTCGGTGGTTCCCCCACCGATCCCCAGGATTCGCATGTCCCGATACTGACGCTCGACCTCGGTGCCCGTCATGTAGCCGAGGCCACCGAAGAGCTGAACAGCCTTGTCGGCCACCCACTCCCCGGTCTGCACCGCGGTGTTCTTCGCAAAACACACCTCGGCGATCAGGTCGTCATCGGACGTCACCTTGCGGTTGACGACCCCACGCGCGTAGGTCCGCGCAACGTCGATGCGTCGTGCCATCTCGGTCAGCGTGTCCTGCACCGACTGTCGGGCTGCGAGCGGCTTGCCGAAGGTCTCGCGTTCGCGAGTCCAGTCCAGTGTGAGGTCGAGGCAGCGTTGCGCACTGGCGTACGCCTGGACGGCGAGTCCCGACCGTTCGGTCACGAACGCCGCGGCGATCTGGGCGAATCCGCTGTTCTCGGCGCCGACGAGGTTCGTCGCCGGAACGCGTACGTCGGCGAAGGCCAGCTCCGCGGTGTCCGAACTGCGCCACCCCATCTTGTCGAGCTTGCGCGTCACCGTGAAACCCGGTGTGTCCTTCTCGATCACGAGAAGCGAGACCCCGGACGCTCCCGGTCCGCCCGTACGTACCGCGGTGACGACGAAGTCGGCCCGCACCGCGGAGGTGATGTAGGTCTTGGCGCCGTTCACGATGAAGTCGTCGCCATCGCGCTGTGCCCGCGTCGTCAGATGCCCGACGTCGCTTCCGCCGCCCGGCTCGGTGATCGCAAGGCTGCCGATCTTCTCGCCTGCGAGCGTCGGCCGCACCCATCGGTCGATCTGGTCGGGATCGCCTGCGGCGATCAAGTGCGGCAACGCGATCCCGTGCGTGAACAGTGACGCGAAGACGCCCGCGGCACCACCCGCGTAGTGGAACTCCTCCCCGAGAATCGACGCATCGATGAGGTCGCCGCCACTGCCACCGACGGACTCGTCGATGCCCAGTCCGAACAGACCGAGTTTGGCTGCATCGGAGTGCAACTCGCGGGGAATCAGGCCGTCGCGTTCCCACTCGTCCTGTGCAGGCAGCACATGACGTTCGACGAATCCGCGAACCGCGTCACGCAGGGCGCGTCGTTCCGGCGTTTCCCACTGCGGATCTACAAGTGGCACAGCTCAGTTCCTTTCCGAGGACTCGGATGATGGCGCGGCGGAGGCCGTCTCGGCGACGAAGCTCAGCGGTATGGGCACAGGTCGCGAACGCAGCCACTCGCCCATCCCCTTGGCCTGCGGATCGAAGCGCACATTGTCGGCGACGCCGCGCCCGAGCACTCCCTCGATGACGAAGTTCAGCGCCGACAGGTTGGGCAGCCGGAAGCGCTTGACCTCGAGGTCGGCGATCTCCGGCAGAAGCTTCTTGATCAGCTCGACGTCGAGTGTCGCGTCGAGCCAGTCGAAGTGTTCCGGATTGCGCACCCACACACCGATATTGGCGCTGCCTCCCTTGTCGCCGCTGCGCGCTCCCGCCACCAGACCGAGTGGCGACGCCGCCGTGGGCCCGGGATCGTCGACGTCGACGACGCTGCGCGGTTCGGACTCGTCAGCGGGAACCTGGGTACGCAGTGGACTCGGTTCGATGCTCTCGCTCACGCCGTCTGCGAATGACACACGATGATCGACGAGCTTCGCGTCGACGTATCCCGGCTCGAAAACGCCGAAGGGAGCTCCCTTCCCGGGTGGTGCGAGCATCGTGAACCCGGGAAAGGTCGCCAGCGCCAGTTCAACCGCGGTGTTGCTGAATGCACGGCCGACCTTCTCGGGGTCGGTGTCTCGGGCAACGCAGCGCAGCAGCGCCGTCGCCTGTTCCTCGGTCTGCGCGTCGGGTCGATCGAGTCGTGCCAACTCCCACGTCATCTGCTCGGGCACCGACGACAGTTCCGCGCGGAACTGATCGCGGAACAGTTCGGCCTTGTCCTCGATGTCGAGTCCGGTGATCGCGACGGTGATCTCGTTGCGGATGCCTGCGAGATGGTTGAGCGAGACCTTCACCGTCTCGGGCGGCGCCTCGCCCTTGACACCACTGATGGCAACCCGATCCTCACCGTCGGAACGCAGCGTGATGGTGTCGAGCCGGGTGGTCACGTCCGGGCCGAGGTAGCGAGGACCACCGACCTCGTAAAGCAGTTGTGCCGTCACGGTTCCCACGGTCACCGCACCGCCGGTGTCGGGATGTTTGGTGATCACCGACGTACCGTCGGAGGCGATCTCCGCGATAGGGAATCCGAGGTGTCCCATCCGGGGCAGCTCCGTGAAGAACGAGAAGTTTCCGCCTGTCGCCTGCGCGCCGCATTCGATCACGTGACCCGCGACGACGGCACCCGCGAGAGCGTCGAGATCGCCGTATTCCCAATCGAATGCGCTCGCAGCTGGCCCGACGGTCAACGAGGCATCGGTGATCCGCCCGGTGACGACGACGTCAGCACCCGAATCGAGCGCCGACTTGATGCCGAAGGCCCCGAGGTATGCGTTTGCCGTCAGCGGTGTGCCGAGTCCGAGATCGTCTGCGCGGTCGAGGATGTCGTCGCCGTCGACGAACGCGATCGATGCGTCGACGCCGAGCTTGTCCGCCAGTTCGCGCAGCGCAACCGCGAGGCCGTGCGGGTTGAGGCCGCCCGCGTTGCTCACGATCCGCACGCCCTTGTCGACGGCGAGCCCGAGGCACTCCTCCATTTGACGCAGAAATGTCTTGGCGTAACCCGTTTTCGGGTCCTTCAACCGATCGCGGCCGAGGATGAGCATGGTCAGCTCGGCGAGATAATCGCCTGTCAGATAGTCGAGTTCACCACCCTCGAGCATCTCGCGCATCGCGCTGAAGCGATCGCCATAGAAGCCCGAGGCGTTGCCGATTCGGACGGGGCGGTTCGATCGGCTGGTGTTGGTGCGACTTGTGGTTAAAGTCATCGCTACTCCGATTCGGATGGTCGACTGTGCGGACAGTTCTTGTGCTCGGGCGTTCAGAAGGTTGCGGCGTTACGCGGGGCACGGCCCGCTCCGGGAGGACCAGCGAAACACTGTGCGATCGCGGCCCATTCGCGGGCGCGCTCGCCGTCGAGTTGCAGGTCGAGGTCTGCGAGTGCACGTCGCTGGGTGACGAGCTGACAGAAGTCGACGGCGGGCCCGCGCACCGTGCCGTCGACGGCGTCGGGATCATCGGGTCCCCACGTCCACAGCTCGCCCGACGGCGCGACCAGTTCGATCCGGAAAGGCCGCTGCGGCGGTGTCATCCCGTTGACCGCATACGCGAAATCGCGCGTGCGGACACCGATGTGAGCGACGTGCCGGATGCTGTCGGTCGGTTCGAGTTCGACGCCGAGCGCGTCGGCTATGTCGAGTCCGTGCGCCCAGGTCTCCATCATCCGTGCGGTGGCCATCGACGCCGCAGACATCGGCGGTCCGAACCACGGGATCTTCGCGCCATCCGGGACGTCGACGAGTGCCTGCCCCAGTGCGGCGCGCGCGGCGCGCCAGTCGTCGAGCAACTCGCCCTTGGGGCGTGCGGCGCCTTCTTCGGCGGTCACATCGGTGAAGCCGTCGATGTTGCGCATCGCCTCTGCGACGACCTCGGCGAAGGCTTCGGGGTCGGTGGCCGCGAGGAGCGCCACCTTGTCCGTCCAGTACAGGTGCGCGATCTGGTGCGCGACCGTCCACCCCGGCGCCGGAGTATCGGTGTGCCACGCAGCGTCGTCGAGCGACGACACCAGCACGTCCAGTTCATCTCCTGCGGCGGCGAGATCAGCCACGAGATCACTCACGATCGACATGTAAGCAGCGTCACACAGTCGACCGTAAAAAGCAATCACGCTTGCTTGTTTTTATCCCCCGGCCAGTTCAGAGGCCCGTCGTATGCCCTACGTAGGCTTGTCGATGATGAGTATTCGACCGCCCCGCATCAGTCGGCTGCCAACTCCCCACCTCGAACCGTTCGACGCGCAACACGTCGTCGCCGGCGACGTGATCGAGGCTTCCCTGATCGCCGACACCGACCTCGGGGGCGTCGACTTCGGCGACGTCTCACTCACGACGTGCTCGGTGGTGCGCACGTCGCTCGACGACGCCGACCTCACCGGCGTCCGAGTCGTCGACAGCAGATTCGACGAGGTGAGCAGCGCACGCGTGTTCGCGCCGCGCTCGATGCTGCACAACGTGCGCATCGAGAACAGCCGAATTGGCGCGCTCGACCTCTTCGGCGGAAAGATGCGTTCGGTGATGATCTCCGACTGCAAGCTCGGTCTGGTCAACCTCAGCGGCAACGAGGCCCGCGACGTGATCTTCCGGTCGTGCGTCATCGACGAACTCGACGTCTCGGAGGCCGCGTTGACGCGTGTCTCCTTCGACGACACCACCGTCGCCTCACTCGACGTCCACCGCGCCACGCTGACCGACGTCGACCTCCGCGACCTGCGTGTGAACAGCGTCCGCAATCTCGGAGGGCTTGCGGGCGCGACGATCACCGCCCATCAGGCCGTCGGGCTTGCCGAGCAGTTCGCCGCCCACCTCGGTATCGCCGTCGAATAGCGCTGTTTTCAGCGGAAGTGGATATCCGCGGCGCCGTCGGCGAGCAGCGTGCCGTCGGGGCCCGTCATGCGCGTCGAGAACGTCGCAATCCGACGCCCCACCTTCAACGGCTCGACGTCGACGATCACGCGACTACCGTCAACTGGCGGTGAGCGGAAGTACGCCACCGAGAGATCACCGACGCGGTACTCCTGGCCAGCACGAGCCTTCTGCTGCCCCGCAAGTGAGCACGCCACACCGACGATGGTGCCGATCACTCCACCGTGCATGGTCCCGAACATGTTGCCCATCCATGCCTCCGTGTCGACGACGAGTCGCAGGGCGTTGGACGGCGCGCCGTCGGCGTCGATGGTGGCGTTGAGCAACTCGGCGAGCGGACCACGGTCGCGCTCTCCGCGAGCGATCTGCGCAACGATGGTCTCTCCATCGAGATCATCCGGAATCGCTTGCGCAAGAACAGCATCGAGCGATGCGGCGTCGGGGATGTCGTGCGCCGACTCTGCATTGTCGAAATCGTCCGGAACCGCCCGTCCCACGGCGACGTTGCGCGCGGTGCCGACGCAGAACTCCTCGGTTCCGTTGCCGACGCGGATCTCGGTGACACCGACCTTGGCGTCGTGCATCAGCAGTTGCGCCGTGCCGGTGAGGTGGTCGGTGAGTCCTGCCCGCCCGACGGTCGACAACGCCAGGCGAGCCTGCATGCACGGCGAGTCAGTGGCGCGGTGATATGGGATGCCACCGATGTGGTCGAAAAGGACCGCATACGCGGGGAGGTCGATGAGTCCGCGATGATCGGCGAATCGCGGGCCGAGTTGCTGCTCAGCGACGACCACACCGTCGTCGATACGCAGCGATCCGACGCCGAACGCCGCGACCGGATCGCGCACCACACCTGTCGTCGGCGCGGCACCGGAGTCGTCGTGGTTGCTGTCGTTCATGGGTTCACTTCATCACCCCGCGTCCCGGGGCGAGATTCCGCCCCCGGGAGGCAGGGAGACCGATCACACTCAGATAACCCCGAGAGTTCGCAGCCCACGCGCGTAGTTGGCGATTACCTGCGAGGTGATGTGTGGAATATCGGCGTACTCGGCCGTCGCTGTGGCCACATTCCCCGAACGAACCGCCTCGGCGAAGAGCGGTGCGTTCACCACGCCGGCGTCGAGAGGTTCGACAGCGCGCACGTAATTGTGCAGCAGCGGGATCAATGAGTGTCGACGTTGCTTCTCCGGCAGATCGGCGAGGGCGTCGGAGAAGAGTCGGTACCAGCGGTCGTAGTCGTCGACGAATGCGATCTCTTCGCCGGACTCGATGAGCCAGCCGACAAATGTGTCGAGGTCGATACCGTCGGAGTGTGGATTGACCGCGTTGTACGTGACGTGACCGTCGCTGACCGCGAGCGTCGAGATGGCCGCGGCCAGGAAGTCGACGGGAAGCGCGTCGTAGTGCGCTCTTGCGCGACCACCGTCGGCGTCGAGTCGATAGAACGACTGTGGCGCGAGGCCTGTCGCCAGGACGCTCATCAGCAGGCGCGTGAACATATCCGGCAAGTTGAGCTGACCGAGGTCGCTGTCGTCGGCCACGATCATGTCGCATCGGAACACGCTGACGGGCAGCCCGAAACGGTCGTGGGCGTCTGCCAGCAGCACCTCCCCCGCCCACTTGCTGTTGCCGTAGCCGTTCGCGTAGCCCTCGTGTACCTCTCGCGTCGCGCTGAGCTCACGAATGTCTGTGTCCTCCACCAGTTCCGCGGAGCCGACCTGGTCAGCCACTCCGACGGTCGAGATGTAGACGTAGGGCTTGCGGGTCGTCGTCAGCGCGAGGCGGATCAGTTCCGCTGTTCCAGAGACGTTCGGGCCGAACAACTCCCGATAGGGCAGCAGATGATTGACCAGTGCCGCGGGGTCGACGATGAGGTCGACTTCGGCGGCGAGCCGGTTCCACACCGCGTCGTCGAGTCCGAGACTCGGCGAGTCCTTGTCACCCGCGAGCACCGTGAGGTGATCTGGTGCCAGCCGCAAGTAGTCGGCGCGCAGCGGACCGTCGCCGACATCGAAGATCGCGTCGAGGCGTCGCCGGGCGGTCTCGTCATCGGACGCTCGGACCAGACAGGTGACGTGGCCGTCGACGCGGGCAACGCGCCGTAACCATTCGACGGCGAGGTATCGACCGAGGAATCCCGTTGCTCCGGTGAGCAATACCTCACGCACATTCTTATCGGCGGGCGGCACGGTCGACGCACCCGCCAGCGTTGCCTCGTCGAGAAAGGCGTCGACAGTGAGCTCGTCGGCACGCAGATACTGCTGGTCGGCATGCACGATGTCCGCCGTGGGGCGTGCCTCGCCCTCCCGTCCGTCGATGTAGTCGGCGATGGCTGCGAGGTCCGAGGACGGACTCGTCAGCACACCCACCGAGACCTGTGCGTCGAAGACGTCGCGGAGTGTGTTCCCAAGGGTGACGGCGGTCAGCGAGTCGCCACCGAGATCGGTGAACCTCGAGTGCGCAGTCACCTCATTCCCGGCGAGATCGAGTGTGGCCGAGACGATGTCGATCAGTACGTCGAGCGTCGGCCGACCCGCTGCGGATGCCCGAGCATCGCGAAGTCGATCGGCGCGGGCATTCGCGAGGTGTAGGTACAGGTCTTCGAGAGCGGGACCGTACGCCTCCTTGAGACGAGGCCGCGCGAGCTTGCGAATCCCGGTCAACAAGCCGTTGGCCTCAGAGAACGCGGTGCGTTCGACGATGATGTCACGCGGTATCTCCACCGGCGCAAGGCCGTTGCGCTCGCCGATGTCGCGGACGGCTCGCAGCAGCGTCGCGTGTAGTTCCTCGTCGTCGGAAGACGCGTCGACGGCGTCATCGGTTGGCACCACGACCGCCAGCAGGTACGGGCGTGAACTGTTGCCGTACACGTAGATCTGACGGATCGGCGGTGAGGTCAGCGCGCTCTCGACGCGCGCAACCGTCACGAACTCGCCCTGCGACAACTTCAACACGTTGTTTCGACGGTCGAGGTAGACGAGCTGATCGGGCCCGGTTTCGGCCATGACGTCGCCGGTTCTGTAAAAGCCCTCGTCGTCGAACATCTCCGCGGTGAGTTCCGGTCGCCGATAGTAACCGGCGAAGATGTCGGTGGTCTTGACGAGCAGCTCGCCGCGCGGGTGCGGGGTATCGGTTGTGCGATAGCCGAGTTCGGGGACGTCGACGAGCTTGTAGTCGATGACGGGTGGCCGGATCACGGCCCCGTTGCGGATGACGCCACCCGCCTCGGTAGATCCGTAGCCCTCGACAAGCGGGGCGTCGAGCATGCTCTCGACGAAGTCGACGACCTCGGGCGAGATCGGCGCCGAGCCGGTCACGGCGAGTTGTGCACGTTCGAAGTAGCTGCGCCGCATCGCGGCGAGGACGTCGGCGTGCGAATCCGTCTCGGCGCCCTCGATTTCGGACAGATACTGCTGGTGCAGCATCTCCCAGATGCGCGGCACGAAATGCAGTTCGGTCGGCGCGACGGCCGCGAGGTCGTCGAGGAGTTCCGACAGGTCTGGCCGCGCGGTGAAGTAGGCGGTACCGCCGTTGCCGAGCGTTCGCATGAGCGTCGCTCTGCCCATCACGTGACTCATCGGCAGGAAGTTCAGGGTGACCCAGGCGTGGTCTTCGCTCGCATCGTCTTCCACTGTGGCACGGTCTGTTTCGAGTCCGAATCCCTGTCGGATCAACCGAAGCACTGCGTCCTGGGTGTACATCGCACCCTTCGGGGCGCCGGTGCTGCCGGAGGTGTAGATCAGCAGCGCGAGGTCGTCGGGTTGCGCGTCGGCGCCGGCTTGCAGCGCCTCTTCGACGACGTCGGTGATCGACGACTCGGCGTCGAAGTGCACATAGTGGACCGTGATTCCGAGCGGTTCCAACAGAGCGCGCGCACGTTCGACGGCGTCGAGTGTGGCTTCGGAGACGTCGAAGACGACGAGGTGCGCAAGGTCGGCGCGCGTCCCGTTCTCGAACAGTGCGGTGACCCTGGACAACGAGTTCGTCGACACCGCAAGGACTTTGGCCTCCGTCTCGCCGAAGATGTCGGCCAACACGGAATCCGCACCCCCTGACTGCAGCGGCACCTCAACCGCGTGAAGGGGACCGAGAATTGCGAGGCTCACTGCCGTGTAGTCGGCGCTGGTGAACCCCAGAGTGGCGACCCGATCGCCGGGCCCGACGTCCGCCGCGTCGCGCAGGAGCGATGCGACGGCCGCGACCCGACTACCGAGTTCACGGAAACTGACTGTGGACCAAAGTGATTCGTGCTCGGCATCGCGGAAACCGAGCGCAGGACGGTCGGCGTACCCCTCGAAGAGAACTCGAAGTGCACCCTCCACCGACGTTTCTTCCCGGAGGCGGGCAGCAACGTCGGAGTCGGGGCGCCGCGCGGACACCGCGGCAGCAGGATCGGTGGAAAGATGGGTGGACATCAACAACCTCCGAACAATAGACGATTATTAGGGATGCGAAGTAATACATCTCCACTGTTCTCCCCTGAATCGCCGCTGCGCCACGATCGGTGAGCCATCTCACCCGCAGATACGACGAACCCGACACTTCCGCGCGCCGTGTGCGCGTATGCCGCGTCGCACCTCGCCGACAGCCCCACCCCACGCGGCCGAAAGTAGGGGAAGGATTCTTTCCCCGACTTGTCGACGTTTCCCCGCGCAACTTCCCGAGAAAAGGTACGAAACCCGCGGAAGGGTTTCCTTCCCCTAGTTTCTGCACCCCGCGCGGGCGACTCCGACCGGCGCGCCGGCGCCAGCAACGGCCTCTTCGACGCTCACCGCGCGTCGTCGAACTCTTCCCCCACTCTCCGACGCTTCCCCGCGCAAGTTCTCGAGAAAACGCACACAACCCGCGGAAGAATTCTTTCCCCTAGTTGCTGCACCCCGCGCGGGCGACTCCGACCGGCGCGCCGGCGCCAGCAACGGCCTCTTCGACGCTCACCGCGCGTCGTCG